>JAFZPO010000078.1 GCA_017550305.1 Clostridia bacterium | reverse complement strand
GTCATGTGCGGATACAGCGCATAGTTCTGGAAGACCAGGCCAATGCCGCGGTTTTCCGTGGACAGTTCGGTTACATCGTCGTCGCCGAAGAAGATCTTTCCGCTGGTGGGCTTCTGCAGGCCGCTGATCATGTACAGCGTCGTGCTTTTGCCGCAGCCGGAGGGACCGAGCAATCCGATCAGCTTGCCATCCGGGATCTCAAAGTCGAAATCGCTGACGGCGACGACTTCCTCATCTGATTTCTTGTTGCGGCTGGGGAAAATCTTGGTGAGGTGCTGAAGGACGATTTTCATACGCTTCCCTTTCTTTCCTTAAAGATTTCAGTAGGTTTGACGTGCGACTGCTTCCTTGTGTGCTTTTTCCTTGAACGCGATCATTTCCTCGCGTGTATCAAATATCATCTGGCTGGCGTAATCGATCACGACCGTGTCTGCCATCAGGTCATGGATCAGGGAGTTCGTGCGGGTGGTGATGATGACGACCAGCTGTACGATCAGGATCAGGCCCAGTACGATGGGACCGACAATGCCGATCGTGCCCCAGTAGATCATGAGCACGATCAGTACGGGGATCATGAGTTCAATGGCATACTTGCCGAGGATCGCGCGGATGAACAAAGAGACGTTGGAGACCTTGATGCCCTCCGTGCGCATGAGCCCGAGCCCGAAGATCTTTTTCCCGAGCGTGCGCCCGCCGCCCAGCTTCATCGGAACGAAAAATTCAAGGCACAGGCATGCGGCAAGGAGGCTGAACGAAGTGATCACCAGTGTCAGCTGGATCAGCACGTTATAGGCGCGGACGGCTTCGGCATCCTCGCCTACCGCCTGATATGCGGCATTGAGCTGATCGAGCTCTTCAGGGGAGAGTGCTTCGTACTCCGACAGGGAGATATCAAAAGCGACGCCGTATTCTTCCCCGTAGCGGGCATAGGCGTCGTTCAGCGTATCGTTCCAGCGGTCATAGTGGAGCACCATGGAGAGAAGCCAAGCAAACAGAACGGCCAGGATCCCCAGAAGGATGCCGTCAAACAGGAACGCGGAAATGCGTTTCCACATGTTTGCTTTCTGCAGATCGTATATCATGCTGCGGGCAGATCCTCCCCACATGGTGCGGCCGGTTCTGGCGGCTGTTTTTACCGTATTATTATATACTGCCCACAGGGTAAAATCCATATTGTCACGAGATTGTTGGAAAGTTCACAAATTCGAAATATGCCGTAATATCTGCCCGGATCACGTGCGCGGCGGCCATTGCGGAGGCGCTTCCGCAGCATCCTCGCCCTTTGCAATGATCTCGAGCGCACGGCGTGCGATGTCCGCGTCATAGCCGTGCCGCGCGAGCATGGCGAGCGTACGCTGATACAGCTTGCGGTCGAAATCCCCGCGCGTGCGGCCAAGGAAGCGCCCGGTCAGGCGTACGGCATCCGCGAGCTGTTCCTCGTCAGACAGCCTGGAAACGGCTTCGCGCGCGGTCTCCCTGTCCACACCGCGGCTTGTCAGTTCACGCTGAAGACGGATACGGCCATGCCGGTGCGACCGGCTCTGTGCCCAGTCGCGGGCAAAGGCCTCATCATCGAGCAGGCCTTCTGCATAGAGGCGCTCGACTACGCGCTGAATGCATACAGCCGGATATCCGGCGCGCGAGAGATGCGTACGGATCTCGCCCTCGCTGCGGCTGCGCAGGCTGAGCAGGCGCACAGCGCTGTCCATCGCATGCGGATACCCGCGCCGGATGACCAGCTCCTTAAGGAGCATCGGTTCGATTACCTGTCCGACGCGGACCGGGTGCTCGCGAAGCAATGCCAGCGGGACGCGAAGCTTGTCACCGCTTTCGAGCCAGAGCGTGGCGCATCCCTGCGCCTTTTTGATCTCAAGTATTTTTTCCATCTAGCACCAGCCGGATCATATCGATATTGATGTCTGCCATCACGCCTTCACGTGCTTCGGAACATCCGCTTGTCAGGAGCGCGACACCGCGGCCTGCATCCGGGTCATAGAACAGCCCGTGGACGGCGCCGTAGGCCAGACCCTGATGCCCGTAGAGCGTCTGCGGCACGATGCCGCGAACGATGAACGTACTCAGTCCCATGCTCAGATGCACGTCGCGTGCACCGAACGAGGCAGACTGGCGGCGCATGGGCGCATAGCGCGCACGCATGAGTTCGCCGCCGATTCTGGCGAGCGCAGGTGCGCTGATATACAGGTTGCCCTGCGACAGCAGATAGCGGTGTTCCGGGTCGGGACCGGGCGGCGGCAGCGGCAATCTGCGGCGTGCAGCAGCATCCAGCGCGGGGGCCTTGTGCGGCGGCAGCACGCGGTAGGCATTGGCGATCTCCGAAGTGATATTCTGCGCATAGAAGGAGGCATGCACGCCCAGCGGGCTGAAAAGTGCCTGCTGCATGATCTCCTCGAACGACTTGCCGAGCATGCCTTCCAGAACGCAGGCGGCAATGCCTGCGCCGAAATTCGAATATGTGAAGCTCCCTGGTGCGTCCGTGTATACATCCTCTTTGAGCAGCTGTGACAGCGGCCGGTTGTCCGTGCAGGCGGCGATATATGCGGGCCCGTCCTTGATTCCGGCAGTATGCGAAAGCAGCATGCGCAGCGTAATGGGCAGATCAGGCTTCTTCGGATGCCGCAGCGGACAGGGGAGATAAGGGGATACATCCGTATCCAGGTCGATGTGCCCGGCTTCCTGCAGGCGCCAGGCAGCCATGGCAGTCAGATGCTTGCTGATCGATGCAGTGCGGAAGACGGTATCCGCCGTGACGGGCTTGCCGGGGGCGGCATCGCCGTAAAGGCACAGTCCGGTCATGCCGTTCGTGTTAAACAGCGCGACTGCGGCACCGACGGCATGCTGCCTGCGCAGCGATTTTGGAAGTTCGCTGCGGAGTGTATCAGGGATGCTTCCGGCAAAGGAGCACTGACGCTTTGGCTGCGGAAGACAGCCCAGCGCCAGACGGTAGACTGTGACTTTTGCCTTGGTCATAGGGCACCCTCCTTCTTTTTGCGCAGCAGCAGGATCGCGCCGGCTCCCAGACACAGCATTAGACTCAGCGCCTGTGATACGCGAATCGGTCCCAGCATCAGGCTGTCCGTACGCAGTCCCTCAATGAAAAAGCGTCCGGCTCCGTACCACAGCAGATAGACCAGAAACAGGCTGCCCGGACGCTGCAGCTTTTTACGCAGCATCCAGAGCAGCAGGAAACCGAGAAGATTCCAGCAGGATTCATAGAAGAACGTCGCCTGGTGCCACTGTCCGTCAGCTTCGATTGCCGCAGGGAAGAACTGCCAGCGGGGATCGCTGACGACTTTTCCGTAGGCTTCGCCGTTGAAATAATTGCCCCAGCGTCCGATCGCCTGGCCGAGGATCAGGGGCGGCGCTGAGATGTCGAGCAGGGTGGCAAACGAGAGCTTTTTGACACGGCTCATCAGGAACAGCCCAAACACGCCGCCGATGACCCCGCCGTAGATCGCCAGGCCGCCCTGCCAGAAATACAGTGCGGACAGCGGATCTGCGGCATACTGGTCCCAGCGGAAGATCACGTAATAGATCCGGGCACCGATCACTGCCAGCGGAATGGCAATGAGGATCATGTCCAGACCGGTATCCTGGGGGAGCCCGCGGCGCTTGGCTTCATGTTGGCACAAAAGTGTAGCAAGCAGGATCGCAGACGCGATCAGCAGCCCGTAGACCGGGAGGACTCCAAACAGCCTTGCTTTCATTTGGCAGCAGCAGCGTCAACGGTCTGCAGCCACTCGCGGATGGGAAGGTGCTGCGGGCACTGGTCCTCGCACAGACCGCACTGTACGCAGCGCGAGGCATCGCATTCCTTCTCGACCATACCGGCGTAGCGGCGGCGCAGACGCTCGGAATCGTCATACATGCAGGAGAAATTATACAGGTCGAAAATGTTGGGGATGGCTACGCCCTGCGGGCAGGGCTGGCAGTATGCACAGCCTGTGCAGCCGATCGGCATACGGCGCTTATAGCCCGCGCGAAGACGTGCGATCAGGCGCTTGTCGGCATCCGAGAGACCGCCGACGCGCACATGCTTGAAGATGCGCAGGTTATCCTTCAGCTGCTGTTCATCGCTCATGCCGGAGAGAATCGTGGCGACTTCGGGATAATCGCCCACGAAGCGGAACGCCCAGTCAGCAGGTGAGCGTTTCTGCGGATAGCGGTCCATAATGGCGCGGATATCGTCGGAGGGCCGTGCCAGCAGACCGCCGCGCAGCGGCTCCATGACGACCAGCGGGACCTTGCGCGCCTGGGCAAGCCGGATACCAGCCAGACCGGCCTGATCGCGGATGTCCATATAATTGAACTGGATCTGCGCCATCTGCCAATCATACGAGGTCATGATGTCACGGAAAACGGGATATTGGTCATGGAAGGAGAAGGAGGGATAGCGGATGCGCCCGTCGCGGACTGCGCTGTCAAGGAATTCGCGCACTCCGAGCGCCTTCATCTTCTCCCAACGCTCCTTGCTGAGGGCATGGACCAGATAAAAATCAACATAGGAAGTCTGGAGCTTTTTGAGCTGTGTATCGAGGATCCTGTCCATGTCCTCACGCGTCTCGACTGCCCAGCAGGGGAGCTTGGTAGCGAGTTTCACGCGCTCACGGTAACCGTCAAGCAGAGCCCTGCCGACGATGTTCTCGCTTTCACCGTTATGATACGGCCACGCAGTGTCCACATAATTGACACCCTTGTCTATGGCATAGCGCAGCATGGCGATGGCGCGCGGTGAATCGGGAACGCGGTTTTCGCCGTCCTGTACAGTCGGGAGACGCATGGTGCCGAAACCAAGGCGCGATACTTTAAAACCGAGCTTGCCAAAAGGCACATACTGCATATCAATCCGCTCCTTGTCATTTTTTTGCAGTATACCATAAATACCACTTGAAAGGAAGATGAGAATATACGATAATATATCCAGTGACAGTTTGTTTTTTGTACTTGCACTGCTTTGTGAAGGAGGCGGCAATCGGGTGTATCAGGCGCTGTATCGGAAATGGCGTTCGCGTACTTTTTCGGAGATGGTGGGCCAGGAAGCGGTTATCCGTACGCTGCGGCATCAGGTGGCCAGCGGCAGGATCGCCCATGCCTATCTGTTCTGCGGAAGCCATGGTATAGGCAAGACGAGCGCGGCCAAGATCATGGCGCGGGCCATCAACTGCCTGCATCCGGTGGACGGCGATCCCTGCATGGAGTGCGAGAGCTGCCGCGCGCTGATGGAGAATGCATCCCTTGACGTCTTTGAGATGGACGCGGCCAGCAACAGCCGCGTGGAGGAGATCCGCGACCTGCTCGAAAAAGTAGAATACCCGCCGCAGAACGGCAAGTACAAAGTATATATCATCGACGAAGTGCACATGCTCTCCAATGCAGCCTTCAACGCACTGCTGAAGACGCTGGAAGAGCCGCCTTCCTATATGGTCTTCATCCTCGCGACGACCGAGCCCCAGAAACTGCCCTCCACGATCCTCAGCCGCTGCCAGCGTTTCGATTTCGGTCGCCTGACAGAGGAACAGATGATCAACCGCATGAAGACGGCGATCCCGGAACTGGCGGAAGCCGAGCCCGGTGCACTTGAGCTGATTGCGCGTTCTGCGGACGGCAGCATGCGCGATGCATGGAGCCTGCTGGATACCTGCATGGGATCCGGCGAGAAACTGACGGAAAAGCTCGTGCGCGAGACGCTGGGCGCTGCGGACAGCAGCGTGCTGTTCGAGCTCGCGGATACCCTGGCATCCGGGAACGGGACACAGGCTTTGAATGAGATCGACGAGATCATGCGCGCAGGATGCGATGTGCAGGTGTTCCTGCGCGATTTCGGGGCGCATGTGCGCACGGTGACGGCTTTCAAGCTTGGCGCGCGTTCAGCGGAGGAGATGACCGGCGCCAATGCGCAGCGCTACCGCGAGCAGAGTGAGCAGATCTCGCTTCCGAGGCTGATGCGCATGCTGGAACTGGCCATGCAGGCCGAAGCGGATACCCGTTATGCCGCTTCACCCCGGTCCGTGCTTGAACTGTTTGCACTGCGTGCATGCCGTATGACGGAAGGCGAGGACGTGCAGGCACTCGCCGATCGGGTCGAGGAACTCAGCCATCAGCTGAGCCTGCTACAGAAGAACGGTGTCGTCGTACAGACGGCAGCCCCTGCACAGAATCCCGAGAAAAAAGACGAGAAAAAAGAAAAGAAACCGGCACCCGTGCCGCAGAAGCAGACTGCCCGTGTTCCCGGGGCCGACGCACAGACACCTGCCGGCAAGCGGCCTGCGGATGTCTGGAATGCCGCGCTCAAACGCCTTGCCAAAGAGGCGGTTGCCGTTTATGCGATCGTGAACCAGGGACGCTACGGCGGGTATGCGGACGGGACATACCGTCTGACGTTTGCACCGGATGCGGGGATCAGCCGCGATTATGTGAACAAGCAGGAGCGCAAGGAGATGTTTGAGCGCCTGCTGACCGAAGAAGGCGGGGAAGAAGCGCACTTTGAGGCGGTCATGGAAGGGGATAAGAGTATGGATACCCGTTCCAAACAGGATTACGATGAACGCCTTCTCATTGAAACGCTCGGCCGCGACAAGGTCCAGATCGATAACGACTGAGTACTCAGATCATAAACACCTTCATACCGTCCGGACTCCGGGCGGTATTTCATTAGCGCCTGTGCATGCTTGTTTACAATTAAATATTTACTTTTTGTTTCAATATGTTATAATTATATTTGCTTTATGAATTATTCATGACGCGGAGGAAGAGCGATGAGCGATAACAGAAAGAAGTATTCTTCCTCGCCGCTGTATGGTATGAGACACACCCGCGGCGGCGGGTATTATGTGCCGCCTGAGCGGCCGCAGAGGCGGCGCGACGGCAATACGAGCGTACCGCTGCAGATCATGATGACGCTGCTGCTGCCCATCCTGTTTATTGTTGCGCTGATTCTGGGCTACAGGGAGCTGCATCTGGCATTCCTGATCCTGTCAGCGATCGCGCTGATCATCATGTGGGGAGCGCGCATTTTCCTGCATCAGGCGCGCAGTACTCTGTCGCTGATCTATGCGGCGGCGATGGTCGTCTCGCTGATCGCCGTCATTGCTTTCTCAAAGCCTTTCCCGCGTACAGAACAGCAGACGACGAATAAGACGGGCACGGACCTGAGCGCGCT
>JAFZPO010000077.1 GCA_017550305.1 Clostridia bacterium | reverse complement strand
TGATCACCGAAAAAGCGATCGAAAACGCGATCATGGCGGACATTGCCATCGCCGGCTCCACGAACCTTTTGCTTCACATACCGGCAATCGCCCATGAGGCCGGCATCGACCGCGACTGGTGGAGCTTCTTTGACAAAGCTTCCCACGAGATCCCGCTCCTTGCCGCCATCGCTCCGAGCGATCATCGGCATTACTTTGTGGACTTTGACGCAGCAGGCGGCTTCCGCGGCCTGATGCACAACCTACTTCCCAAACTCCATCAGGATTGCATGACGATCAACGGCAAAACCATATACGACAACTATTTCGACGCGCCGATCTACAACCCGGAGGTCATCCACACACTGGAGGATCCCGCCCTGGATGACGGCGGCATCGCCGTGCTGCACGGCAATCTGGCACCCGACGGTGCGATCGTCAAGCTGGCCGGCGTGCCGGAAAACCTGTATCACTTTGAAGGCAAAGCCATCATATTCCACGAGATCGACGATGCTATCGCCGCGCTGCGCGAGGGGAAGATCCACGCGGGGCACGCCATCGTGATCCGCTATCTTGGCCCCAAAGGTCGGTTCGGCACAACGGCTTTCACCTTCCAGAAGGAGCTGGCCGGCACCGATCTGTTCGACAAAGTAGCCATCATCACTGATGGACGCTTCTCCGGCGGTTCCCATGGCCTGTCCATCGGTTATGTGGCGCCTGAAGCGGCCATCGGTGGGCCTCTGGCGGCAGTCAAAGAAGGCGATACCATCGTGGCGGACATGCATCAGCGGCTGCTTGAAATGAAGGTCAGCGACGAAGAGATCGCCGATCGGCTCGCCAAGGTGGACTGGAAGCTCGAAAGCAAGAAATTCAAGCCTTATCTGCGTCTGTTCGCCAAGAACGTCACGTCGACCGCGAAAGGCGCCACCTGGGACGAGTAGGAGGGATCGTCATGGACAGACCTGTTGCCATGGTCACAGGTTCCAATCGCAACACCGGACTGGGGCTGATCAGGGCCTTCGGCAGGGCAGGATACGACCTTGTCGCCGCCTGCCGAACGCCTGAAAACGCCGCTAAAACGGAAAACCTGCTGAAAGCCGAATTCCCCGAGGCCCGCGTCAAAGGCGTGTGGTTCGATCAGGGAAAGCCGGATGAGATCTTCCGGGTATTCGGTGAGATCGCGGAGCAGTTTGACCGCCTTGACGTGCTTGTATGCAACGCGACGGTAACAGGCCGGCAGACCTTCCTTGAGATCACGCCGGGAGAAATGACGGAGATCATGAACAAGAACGTGGGCGGGTACCTGTTCTGCGCTCAGGCTGCAGCAAAGATGATGATCCCGCGCCGCAAGGGCAGCATCATCATGATGTCCTCCGTGCAGTCCATGGGCGCCGTACCGAGGATGATGGCGTACGCCGCGAGCAAGGCCGCGATCAACTCCCTGTCACGCAGCATCGCGATCGAGGTCGCCAAATACGGCATCAGGTGCAACGCGATCCTTGCCGGCGCGATCCGCGTTGACAAATGGGCATCCTTCACTGACGAGGAGATCGCGCGCAAGCGAAAGAACTGGCCGCTGGAGCGGGAGTCCACCCCGGAGGAGATCGCGCAGGCCGTACTGTACCTGGCGGACGACCGCTCCGCTACGGTCACCGGCACAGAGCTTACGGTGGACAGCGGCGTATCCATGTGCCTCCTGCCCTACGATAAACACTGGGAGGAGGGATAACGTGAAGCGCAAAAGACCGAGCGCCGCGGTGATCCGAAAAAACATCTGGAAGAACCGGGACATGTACCTGATGATCTTCCCGGTGACTGTGTACTACCTCATCATCCACTACTGGGCTATGGGATGGCTGGCCATCTCCTTTTACGACTACAAGCTGCTCAAGGGCTTCGCGGGCAGCAAGTTCGTCGGGCTCCAGAATTTTGAGAAATTTGTAACAGGCCTGAATTTCGGGACAGTCATCGTCAACACCCTGCTGCTTAACTTCTATACGCTGATCTTCTTCTTCCCGATGCCGATCATCTTCGCGCTGCTGCTCAACGAGATCAAAAGCACGAAGTACAAAAAATTCGTGCAGACCGTCAGCTACATGCCCCATTTCCTGTCCGCGGTGGTCGTGGTGTCCATCCTCAACGTGGTGCTCTCCCCTTCCGTCGGATTCGTCAACGGCTTCCTCAAGACGCTCGGTATGGATTCGGTGTACTTCATGGGGGACGCAAAGTACTTCCGGGGCGTGTACGTCATGTCCTCGATCTGGCAGGAGACCGGATGGAGCGCCATCATCTACATCTCCGCCCTGTCCGGCATCGATCAAAGCCTGTATGAAGCCGCACGCATCGACGGTGCGGGCAAGCTGAGGCAGATCTGGCATGTATCCCTGCCCGGAATCCGGGAAACAATCATCCTGCTGCTCATCATGCGCATAGGCAACATGGTGAACCTCACGTTCGAAAAGCCGTACCTGATGCAGAACGCGCTGAATACTTCCGTGTCCGAAGTGCTGTCCACCTACACGTACAAGATCGGCATGGTCCGGGGCAACTACAGCCAGGCGACGGCCATCGGCCTGTTCTCTTCCCTCGTCAGCCTCATATTCGTACTCAGTGCCAACTACCTTTCCAGCAAAGTCACCGACACGAGCCTGTTCTGATGGGAGGTGAAACGACATGAAAACGATCCCTGCTCATCAGGGCAAAAAGCATTCCCGGGAGACTGCGGGTGAAAAAGTGTTCAACGTGGCCGATATCGTCATCATGCTGATCGTGTGCGTCATCATCCTGATCCCCATGCTGAACGTCGTTTCGGTGTCCATGTCGGATGACAAATACGTCGCGGCAGCCCAGGTGTCCTTCTGGCCCAGAGGCCTCAACTTCAAAGCATACGAGACCGTTCTCCAGTCCAACAAACTGCTGCGGTCATTCCTGAACACCGTTTTTGTGACCATATGCAGCTGTGTCTGCAGTCTGACGATGACATGCCTTGCCGCCTATCCTCTGGCTTATGGCAAGTTCTACGGAAAAAGGATCTACTCCCTGATGATCCTGCTGACCATGTGGTTCTCCGGCGGCATGATCCCCACGTATATGGTGATCAACAAGCTGGGGCTGATCAACTCCCTGGCTTCCCTGATCATCGTGCCCCTGATCATGGCCTACTATGTCGTTGTCTTAAGGGCGTTCTTCGCCTCGATCCCGGTCAGCCTGATCGAGTCGGCAAGGATCGATGGCGCAGGTGAGTTCCAGATCCTCTGGTCTGTCGTGATCCCGTTGTCCAAAGCGGCCCTTGCCACGACGGGCCTATGGACGATCGTCGCCCGTTGGAACGAGTTCCTCAACCCCATCCTATACCTGAAGGATTACCGGAAATACACGATGCAAATCGTGCTTCGGGACATCGTCCTGGCCAGCTCCGCCTCCCAGTACGATATCGACATGGAGTCCACGGCCCTGGGTGAACAGGTGCGCAACGCCACGATCGTCGTCACGATGCTGCCGGTGCTGGTCGTCTATCCGTTTCTGCAGAAGCACTTTGTGAAGGGCGTCATGCTCGGCGCCGTCAAAGGTTAATAAGCGGTGGAATGCCGCATAATAAAAGGAGGTCATCCCATGAAAAAGTCTCTGTCGCTTATCCTGACCCTGATGATGCTGACAGGCCTATTCCTCGTACCGGTCGCGTCGGCGGAAGACCCGGTCCAGATCAACATCCTGGCGCAGATCTGGGCACCCTATGAAGAAGAGCAGCGCGATATCTTCTCCAAGATCGAGGAAGCCTGCAATGTGAAGCTCAACATCGAGTGGGCGCCCCGTGACGGATTCAATGAGCGCGTCTACTCCACGATCGCGACCGGCACACTGCCTGATATGATCGCGCGCTGGAACCTGAGCGAATCAAGCATGATCAATGAGGAAGCGATCGTTCCCCAGGACGACTGGCTGTATCTGGCCCCAAATTACGTCAAGGCGATCGGCGAGGACGCCGCCAGCATCACCAACGCCAACGACGGCAAGCTCTACCCCATTGCCAGCATCGTGGACATCCCGCCGGCCTACTGCATGTCCGTCCGCAAGGACTGGCTTGACAGGGTGGGTCTGGACGTCCCCGAGACCTGGGAAGACTGGCTCACTGTATGGCGCGCCTTCCGTGACCAGGACGCCAACGGGAACGGGGATCCGAACGATGAGATCCCGTTCACCGTCGCAGGTGAGCACATTTCCGGTGCCTGGGGCACCGCTCCCATGCTGTTCGCAGGCATCATTTCCAACCAGTACTTCTACCTGGACGGAAATACTTACCAGCTGGTGTACGATCATCCCCACTACCGTGATTATCTGGACATCATGCGGCTGCTTTACAGCGAAGGCCTGATGGATAAGGAGCTCGTGACCCACAATTATCAGGATACCCGTGCGCTCCAGGCGGCCAACACTGCCGGTTCCGCCCTGCAGTTCACCGACGCAACTACCGCTGCCGAAAAGACACTGCTCGAGTCCGATCCCGACGCGGACTTCATCCCCGTCAAGCCGGTCATCGGTATCTACGGCGACCAGCTGATGCCCGCCCGTGCCAAGTTCGACGGCCGCGGCTTCTTCGTGACAGTTCAGGCTGAAAAGGACGGCAAAATGGAAGCCATCATGCGCATGGTCGACTACCTGTTCTCCGATGAAGGTACCCGGCTGATCAACTTCGGCGTGGAAGGCCAGCATTACACCCTCCAGGACGGCAAGCCGATCCTGAGCCAGGAGATCCTGGACGGCGGCTGGACTGTT
>JAFZPO010000076.1 GCA_017550305.1 Clostridia bacterium | reverse complement strand
GAACGCTTGAAAGAGACCCCGTTTGATTTGCTTCCCCGAATGCTGTGCGCTTATCCGCTGACTGTGACAGGTGTACGGTCATTTGATCAGGCTCAAATCACGCAGGGCGGTATCGACACTTCCGATTTTGATCCTTCTGATATGCAGCACCGTCATCTGCGCGGTCTGCATGCCTGTGGCGAAATCCTCAACATAGACGGCGACTGCGGAGGCTATAACCTGCAGTTCGCATTTGCAAGCGGCATCCTGGCCGCTGAAGCCGACTAACTATTGTTCCCTCCGCCTCTGCGGGGGTTTTTTTCTTGTGTCCGCGCTTTTCCCCTTGCATTTTATTCTGTTTTTGAGTATGCTGTTTTAGGTAAACCAATAAAAACTAACAGGAGGAAATAACATGACAATCCGCAAACTGCTTGCCCTCGTTCTGGCTGCCGTGTTGGCGCTGGGCGTATGCCTGCCTGCTCTGGCCGATATGGGCGCCGGAGACTATGCTGCCGCTGCCAAAATCATTGAGACCAGCTATGCCGGTAAGACCATCATTCTGCACAGTAATGACGTTCATGGTGCGCTTCTCGGATACGCCTATATTCCTACGCTGCGCAACTGGTTCTACGCGCATGGCGCGGAGAAGGTCATCGTCGTGGATGCCGGTGACTTCAGCCAGGGCACAACCTATGTGAGCACGTCCAAAGGCCACTCCGCCATCGAACTGATGAACGCGGCTGGTTACGATGTAGCTACGCTGGGCAATCATGAGTTTGATTTCGGTTATGAACAGCTGATCAACAATGTCAAGGATGCCGAATTTGCTGTCATCACTGCCAACGTACTGCTCAGCGATGGTGCTTCCATCCTGCCTGCTTCCAAGATCATCGAGACCGAAGGTGGCCTGAAGATTGCTTTCGTCGGTCTGGAAACTCCGGAAACCGCCACCAAGGTCAATCCCGGCCTGATCAAGGAAGTCCGTTTCACTGCTTTTGAAGAACTGTATACCTGCGCGCAGGCCGCCATCGACGCTGTACGTGAGGAAGCTGACCTGGTCATCGGCCTCTGGCATCTGGGTGTTGATGCCGAATCCGCAGGCAATGGCTATCGTTCCATCGATGTTCTGGCCAAGGTGACCGGCGTTGATCTCGTGATCGATGGCCACAGCCACACCGTAATGACCGCAGGCGAGAACGGTGAAACCATGCAGTCCACCGGCACCAAGTTTGAAAACATTGGCGTTATCGTCATCGATAACGAGACCAAGGCGATCGAGGATAACTTCCTGGTAGCCACTGACGGTATCGATCTTGATGAAGAAGTCGCTGCCAAAGCTGAGGCTATCATTGATGAAGTGGAAGCCAAGTACGGCGCGGTCTTCGCCACCACCGAAGTCGAGCTGAACGGCGCCAAAGCCCCCGGCAACCGCACTGAAGAAACCAACCTGGGCGACCTGATCACCGATGCCATGGTGTGGAGCGTTGTCAAGGAAGGCGGTCTGGCCCAGCCTGAAAACCAGGTCGTAGGCATTACCAATGGCGGCGGCATCCGTGCCACCATCGCTGTCGGCGATGTTACCATGAACGACATCAACACCGTACTGCCCTTCGGCAATACTGTGGCTGTTATCTACGTGACTGGCGAAGAACTGCTTGAGGCTCTGGAAGCCAGCACCTTCTGCACTCCCGATGCTATCGGCGGTTATCCGCAGACCAGCGGCATCAAGTGGACTCTGGATACCACCAAAGCCTTCGATCAGGGCGCTGTTTACACTCTGGACGGCAAGGAGAGCAGCTACTATGCTCCCGCCTCCATCCAGCGCGTGACCATTGAATCCATCAACGGCGAAGCCTTTGATCCTGCTGCCGTATATGCGGTTGTGACCAACAACTTCTGCGCTGCCGGCGGCGATACCTACAATGCATTCGCCCGTGCCTATGATGAAGGCAGCGGCTTTGATACCGGTATCCCGATGGACGAAGCCGTAATGGCTTACGTCACCGAAGTGCTCAATGGCACTATTACTGCGGAAGCATACGGTGCTCCCCGCGGCAGTGAGACCCAGATCAAGTAATACCCGCTGAAACGCAGTTTACGCCCGGATCGTTTGATCCGGGCGTTTTGTTTGTCTGCTTGATTCAGCTGATCAGAGGATATCGATCCAAATGCCGGTATCCCTCATGATTGAATCAGGCACTGCTTTATAAAAACTCTGCGCTTCGTCGTTGGCAGCAGTCAGTGCGACCAATGTAGTGATACCTTGTTCCTTCAGGCGCTTTCTCAATTCATTCATCAGCTGCTGGGCGACACCCTGATGCCGGCAGTTTTTCAGAACACAGATCCAGTCGAGATATGCTTTGGTTGTTCCGTCAAACCGGCTTCTGATCAAAGACGCGTCGATACGTCCGACTACTTTTCCATCCTCATATGCTAGCAGAGAAATGGCATCTGCGAATGCCGGGTCCTGAAAGCTGTTCCTGACGCTTTCAAGATACTTTTCATCGATCTCCCATCCCCAGCAGTCCTCCTGCCGGCGCAGTTCCTGTTCAAAAAGCACCACATCCCCGATCCTGTCAGCAGTATATGGTTTAATTGCTATCTTCATGCTCATATCCCCATTGTCAGTCACAGGTACGTCCTGTAACATAACTGTCCATTCAGCGGCTCCTTTCCTTCAGTGTTCCACCTATCTCAAAGGCCGCTTTTTCACCATGATCTCCGATCAGCTGGAAATCATTTCCCCGGCGGATCAGGCGCAGCATCAGGCGCTGCTCCGGCAATACTTCGGTATTATAATTGAGGATCAGTGACTGCAGCTGATATTGCCGCATAGTCTCGATCCCGAGCATATTGCACAACCAGTCCGCATACTTCGTATTGTTCACATGACCGTTCACATCAAGATCGGTATATACCGCTTCATACTCTTTCACGGTTTCCGTACCCTGAAGCTGTCCCACTGTAGCCGGAAGCGCCATAGGTGCTGTAAGTTCACTGTTGTCAGGCAGCAATGCAGCGACATCGCCTGCCGGCACTGTCTGACGCGTAGTCAGGTCCATCAGCAGCCACAGTGTACCAGCCTTGCCAATCGCTTCTCCCATCGCATCTGTAAACAGGAAATAGCGCGGGAAAAAACGGAGCCGCACCGGTTTATGAAACGTCTGTACTGTAATCGTTTCCCCAATTGCCGGATAACGTGTCATTTGTACTTCGCTGCGTGCAAGGATCCATACGATATTCCGTTTCACCAGTTCATTCCGGCCGCAGCCCAGAAGCGTGCAGTGCATGCCTGCGACTTCCTGCATGGCTTCCAGAATAGCGCTTGGCCGCCACTGGCCGTTTACGTCACAGTCGCACGTGCGCAGCAGATAATCCTGTTGATAACTCTTCATGTTTTCCTCCATGCCTGTACATCCCGATACGATCACGAAACATTGCAGGCAGCCAGGTATTTCTTGATCTCCGCAATATAGCATTCTCCCATATGGCTCAGAATGCTGTTCTTGCGTGTCACATAGCCAATCTCCAGCACGCTGTTCGGGTTTTCTGCGTCCGCGGCATAAGGAACGGCAATGTAATCACTTCCGTTCAGTTCTTCGCAGATAATGCCGGAGCACAGCGTGTATCCGTTCAAACCGACCATCAGATTAAGCACGGTCGCACGGTCGCAGCACTTGATCTCTCGCGGATACTCATTCGCCGGAAGGATCTCCTCTGCAAGATAGAAATTACTGTCGTCGCCCTGTTCAAAAGATATGCAGGGATACGGTGCCAGATCTTCCAGATTGATTGCTTTTTTCCCTGCCAGCGGATGATTGCGCCAAAGATACACATAAGCTTTACAGTCGATCAGGTGTGTAAACGTCAGGCTTCCTGCTGCCAGCAGTTTTTCCATGGCTTTGCGGTTAAAATCGCTCAGGAAGAGGATACCGATTTCACTGCGGGAGGATGCCACATCATCGATAACATTCTTGGTCTTAGTCTCACGTACGGCAAACTCGTATTCGGCCACATCAAAGCTGCGCGTCATTTCCACAAAAGCTTTCACCGCAAACGAATAATGCTGTGTGGATACAGCGAACTGCTGCCGTCTTGTACCCTGGCTGCCGTAGGCATCCATAAGATTAAGATACTGCCCGTATACCTGCCTCGCATAGGGCAGGAACGCCGCGCCTTCCGCTGTCAGCGTCACCCCGCGTCCCGTGCGGTTGAAAATGACTATTCCGATTTCTTTTTCCAGTTCCTTCACCGCGCTGGTCAAAGAAGGCTGGGACACATACAGCCGCTCTGCCGCTTTATTGAGCGAGCCCGCTTCGGAAATGACGATCACATAGTTCAGCTGCTGAAGTGTCATGCCTTTTCCTCCGTTCCGCTGTCAGAAACATAAAATTTACGCAACAAAACCCCTAATGATTCGGTATTCCTTATGCCTGTCCGCCGTCCACTAGGTCGCGCAGCCGCTGTGCGGCGGTATAGGCACGGGCAAAGAACTGGTCGATCGTCAAATCATCATAACGACCTGACTTCTTAGGCGCAATCTCCAATGTCAGTGTGCCCTGATAATCATACTTGCGCAGAAGCTCCGCCGTACGCCGGTAATCAATCTTTCCGTCAAACGGGATCAGATGCAGGTCTCCGTTATACACTTTCTCGTTATCATGGATATGCGTATAGACGAGTTTATTACCAAACAGCGGCATATACTCACGTCCGGGCGTAAAGCAGGCCTCGTGGCCGACGTCCCAGCAGAAGCGGACCTGCGGGACATCATTATACAGTTCAAGAATAAAGGACAGATTACCGATCTTGCGCTGGTTTTCAAAACCCAGCGTCACATTGCACTT
>JAFZPO010000075.1 GCA_017550305.1 Clostridia bacterium | reverse complement strand
TTTGTTTCATTGTAACGGCTGGACAATAAAAAGTAAAGGCGATATAATGAATTATCAATGACCGTTGCGGAGGCATGCATGGAGAAGCAGAGTCTTGAGGCAGGCATTCTGCCGCTGAATAAAGAGCAGAATATCTGCGCACTTGTGCTTGGTACGCGCCTGGGAATGCAGGCGATGCTCGGCGGCGGTTATGAGCATCTTCAGCGTCATATCGAGGTCGGGGAATGGGTGCTCAAGCCGGAAGTGAAGTGTCTTTTCGGCGATGAAACGGCATTGGTATTTCCCCGTGAGGATGCTGAAAGAGAGACAATGGCCGAAGCTGCTGAGCCGCTGCTGTTCATGCGCTGGCAGAACGGATGCGGCGGATGGCTGCTGCTTCCATGCGAGGAAGGCGAGCATAACGGCGAACACCTGAAGGAAGCGGTCATTGCCTGTGCCGTATATAAAAAAAGACCGGCAACCTATCTGCGCTGGCTGATCGAAAAGAATGCATTCTGTTCCACGATGGCAGACTGTGCCGAGAGGCTCGTTGAGGGGGATGCAGAGGCATTCCCGGAGCTTTCTGCCGGTGATGGACTTCGATTTGTAAAAGACCTGGCTCCGTACAGAAAACGCCGTCAGCGGATGCTGGGCGGCGCCGGTGCGGTCATCGCGTCTACGGCCTTCCTGTGCGGCGTGGACAGCATTGGCGACTCGATGCGTGACGATGTGATCCGCACGCTTCTTGCACAGACACTGACAGAAGAAATCATGCCCTGCATCACGGACGACCGCCAGGAAGGCCTGGCTTACGCCGCTAGGGTATGTACATATCTTGAGAATGCCTGCGGACAGGTGAAATGGCCTGAAATGGGTGAGGACCTGATCGCACGCTTTATGGCTTCTGTCGTTCCGACGGTCAACGAATATGCCGCAGCCAACGGAATGCTTCCGCCGCGGCTCTGCATGGCGCTGAGCGCACTGATCATGCTGTATGCCGGCGTGCGCCGAAATGATGACGGGAAGTTTACACTGCTTGCGGAGGCGGGCGACGCGGATATCAGCGACAATGAGACCGCATTGCAGGCTTTCTCCCGCATGAGCTGCGATATGCCCCCGGAGTCGCTTGCTTACGCAGCACTTTCGGATCACGAGATCTGGGGCTGTGATCTGCGCGAGATCGACGGGATCGAGGATACTGTCACGGCGGATCTTCGCGATATGCAGCTGCTTGGGGCACGCGCTGCGCTTCAGGAAGTGACAAAATAAAAAAGCTGCGCATCAGCGCAGCCTGAGGTTTATTCCCAGAGAGCGGGAGGATACTCGCCGCTGTCGGTCATGGCAACGATCGCAGAGCGTACGGCAGGCAGGTCATCGTGATAGGTGACGCCGTGCCACTTGCTTTCCGTGTGCAGCAGCTCTACCGTAGCCTTGCCTTCTCTAAGCAGATCATTGACCACGAATGGAAGAAAGTATTCTCCTTTGAGCGGATTGGTAGCCAGAACGTTTTCGTGGAATGCGGGGAAACGTTCCCAGAGCGCATCCATCATGTCCGGCGTGAATCCCCACAGGTTCATGGAAACGGGGGAATCCTCGGGGAGGCGTTCGTAATGCTGGCCGTCCAGCGTGAACATCGGTCCGTCACAGGTACCGATGATGTGCGTGCGTTCAGTAATGCTCTTCAGAAGCCCGCTTCCGTCATCCTGGCATACGCCGCGTGAGACGAACCCGTTCTCGCTGAGCGTATTGATCAGCGGATAGGCGACCATGGCGAACTGTCCCGCATCGTGCGGCTGGCTGAGGAAGTTGAATATCTTCTGCATGGCATCGCGGCCGTAGAAATCATCGCCGTTGATGGCGGCAAACGGAGCGTCGATCAGTTCGCGGCAGCACATGACGGCATGGCCGGTTCCCCAGGGCTTTGTACGGCCTTCAGGCACGGTGAGACCTTTCGGAAGACGGTCCAGTTTCTGGATGGCATAACGTGTCTCTATGCAGGACTCCGCATGACGGCCGATCTTTTCACGGAAATCATCGTAGATCGTCTCATTGACGATGAAAACGACGCGCCTGAAACCGGCCCTGTATGCGTCGAAGAGCGAATAATCGATGATGCATTCGCCGTGCTGTCCAAAGGAAGCGAGCTGTTTTACACCGCCGAAGCGGCTGCCGATGCCGGCGGCCATGATGACCAGGATCGGGTCATTACGCATGGGACACACTCCTTTTCGTTTCGTACCCTTTCATTATATCACAGCAGAAGTGCTTTTTAAATAGCTGTTGGAGGAACTATGCACATAGTACTGTATCAGCCGGAGATCCCTCAGAACACAGGGAACATTGCAAGGACCTGTGCAGCAACAGGCAGCATCCTGCATCTGATCGAGCCGCTGGGGTTTGAACTGAGCGATAAATATCTGAAACGTGCCGGTCTGGATTACTGGCATCTAATGGAATTGCACGTACATGCTTCGTTTGAAGCACTGATGGAGGAATACCCGGACGCAGTGTATCATTTTGCGACGACGAAAGCCCCCCGCGGATATCATGAAGTGCAGTATGGCACGGATGATTTCCTTGTTTTCGGTCCCGAAACCCGCGGGCTGCCCGAACCGCT
>JAFZPO010000012.1 GCA_017550305.1 Clostridia bacterium | reverse complement strand
TCCACGCAGCTCTTCGACTGCTCGCCTTTCAAGAACTGCCTGGTGCTCGGCCATGTACAGGATGCTGACGGCCGCAAGATGAGCAAACATCTGGGCAACGTTGTTGACCCGTGGGACGTCCTGGATGACCAGGGCGCTGATGCCGTCCGCTGGTACTTCTACGCTGCCAGCGCACCGTGGCTTCCCAGCCGCTTCAGCAAGGAGAACGTGTCCGAGTATCAGCGCAAGTTCATGGGCACGCTGTGGAACACGTATTACTTCTATGTGTTGTATGCGGATATCGATTCGTTCGATCCTACGAAGCATGATATCAACAAGGCCAAGCTGAGCCTCATGGACAAGTGGGTGCTGAGCCGTCTGAACACGCTGGTCAAGGGTGTAGACGAAGACCTGAGCGCCTACAGGATCCCCGAAGCCTGCCGTAAGCTGACCGACTTCGTCGATGATCTGTCAAACTGGTATATCCGCCTCGGCCGTGACCGTTTCTGGGGCAAGGGCATGGAAGGCGACAAGGAAGCCGCGTTTATCACGCTTTATACCGTTCTCTCCACACTTTCCAGGCTGATCGCGCCCTTTGTCCCCTTCATGGCAGAGAGTATTTATCAGAACATCGTGCGTACGGTGGACGCTTCCGCTCCCGAAAGCGTGCATCTCTGTGATTATCCCGTCTGTGACGAGAAATGGATCAACAGCGATGTCGAACGCCAGATGGCAGCAGTCGAAAGCGTTGTGCAGCTGGGCCGTGCCTGCCGTAACCTGAGCAATGTCAAGGTCCGTCAGCCGCTCGCGAACCTGTATATCAGCGGTGCGGACTTCGGTGAACAGTATCAGGATCTGGTCGCGGATGAGCTGAACGTTAAGAAGATTCACTTTATCACTGATGCAAGTGACTTCGTCGGATATGACCTCAAGCCCAACTTCTTCACTCTGAAAGCGCGTTACGGACGTTTTCTCGGCCGTATGCGCGGTGAGCTGCAGAAGCTGGACGGAGCAGCCGTCGTGGCCGCGTTCAACCGCGGTGAGACGGTCACGATCCGTATGGATGATACGGATATCGTTCTTTCCAAGGAAGACGTGCTCGTGGAAGCCGTCAAGAAAGAAGGCTTCACTTCCCAGGTGGACGGACAGCTGACTGTTGTCCTGGATACCAACCTGACCGAAGACCTGATCCGCGAAGGCTATGCTCGTGAATTCATCAGCAAGGTCCAGACCATGCGCAAGGATGCAGGCTTTGACGTGACCGACAGGATCGAGATCTCCTGCGCCTGCAAGCCTGCGCTTCAGAAGGCGCTTGAGGAAAGCACTGAGATGATCCTTTCCGGCGTGCTCGGCAAGGCGCTCAGCTTCTCTGAGACTGCTGAAGGCGAGTCCGTCAAGGAATGGGATATCAACGGTGAAAGCGCTGTAATCGGCGTAAAGAGGGTTTAAATGTACGTAGCTGATCAATGGCAGGATTATGAAGTTCTGGACTGCGGCGACGGTGAGAAGCTGGAACGCTGGGGCAAGTATGTCCTGTGCCGTCCCGATCCCCAGGTCATCTGGCCGCAGGCCGATCCCGGTGCGTGGAGCGCTACGCAGGCCAGATACCTGCGCAGCGACCGCGGCGGCGGAAACTGGCAGTTCATGGAGAAGCTTCCCGAACGCTGGCAGCTCTCCTATAAAGGGCTTCGTTTCCTCGTACATCCGACAGGTTTCAAGCACACCGGCCTCTTCCCTGAACAGGCGGCGAACTGGGACTGGATGCGTAACTTAATTGCAAAGAGCGGAAGGGATATCCGTGTCCTGAACCTGTTCGCGTATACCGGCGGCGCCACGATCGCATGTGCCGCACAGGGCGCGCATGTGACGCATGTAGATGCCGCAAAAGGCATGGTCCAGTGGGCTAAGGAGAACCGCGCAATCAACAACATCCCGGAAACCTGCTGCAGGTATATCGTCGAAGACGCACTGTCGTTTGTCCGCCGTGAACTGCGCCGCGGAAACCATTATGACGGGATTCTGATGGATCCCCCAAGCTACGGCAGGGGTCCTAACGGCGAAGTATGGAAGCTCGAGAACGAACTGTTCTCTCTGGTCGATACCTGCGCTCAGGCGCTGAGCGACCAGCCGCTGTTCTTCCTTGTCAACGGCTATACGACAGGCTTCCAGCCTTCGGTCCTTGAGAACATTATCAACCGAACCGTCACGAAGCGCTGCGGCGGCAAAGCGTCTGCCGATGAACTCGTTCTCCCGATCCGCAGCGGCGGCGTACTCCCGTGCGGGACAAGCGGACGCTGGCAGATCTTCTGATCATCATCTACAGAGAGGAAACCATTATGAGCGAACTGATTAAAGACCCGGTTGTCCTGTTTGAAGACAATCATCTGATCGTTGTCGTCAAGCCTGCCAACATGCTCGTGCAGGGCGATCAGACCGGTGACGGAGATCTGCTTACGTGGCTGAAGGAATATGTCAAGGAGAAGTATAATAAGCCCGGAGAAGCGTTTATTGGCCTTGTGCACCGCATGGACAGGCCTGTAGGCGGACTTCTGGCGTTCGCACGTACCAGCAAGGCTGCAGCGCGTCTTTCTGAACAGATCCGCGTGCACGACCTCTGCCGTGAGTACGTCTGTGTCTGCCAGGGCGAGGCTCCCGATCGCTTTACGCTTCATGACTGGCTTCAGAAGGATGAAGCGACCAATATGGTCAAGGTATTGCCGCCTTATCTGAAGCTTCAGGGCAAGGAAGCGATCCTTCACGGCCGCTGCATCGTACACCGCAACGGTTATTCTCTCTGCTGCATCCGTCTTGAAACAGGCCGGGCGCATCAGATCCGTGTTCAGATGCAGCATGCGGGCTTCCCGCTGTGGGGCGATGCCCGTTACGGCAACGGCAAGCGCGGCCAGCAGATCGCTCTGTGGGGCATGCGTCTGTCACTTAAGCACCCCATCACCG
>JAFZPO010000011.1 GCA_017550305.1 Clostridia bacterium | reverse complement strand
TGCGCAGATATTCTGCTCTTTATTCAGCGGCAGAATGCCTGCCTCAAGACTCTGCTTCTCCATGCATGCCTCCGCAACGGTCATTGATAATTCATTATATCGCCTTTACTTTTTATTGTCCAGCCGTTACAATGAAACAAATCGATGAGAGGTGATCCCCCATGTGCCAGGCCACGCTGCGCGTATCCGTCCGCCGTATGGTGGAGTTTTCGCTGCGCAGCGGGGACATCCTTCCCGTATCCATCCTCATGATGCAGGAGGGCGGCCGCGCGCACCGCTCACGGCAGCAGACAGTTTCTGCTCAGGCCGAAGTACCCGTGACCTGGCAGGGAGAAGCTGAAGGCATCTCCTGTACCGTTCAGGGACGGATCGACCTCCTTTGGACAGACAGCACTGTTCCCTGCGTAGAAGAACTGAAACTCATCCAGTCATCTGCCCCGCTGCCTGAAGAACCGCTCAAGGTCCACCGGATGCAGGCAGTCTGTTACGGCTTCATGCTGTGTGCGGAGCAGAGTTTGAATGAAGTTACAGTACGCGTAAGCTATGTTACTTCTGATGGAATAGTACGTATCAGCTTTGACGAAACGCTGACAAGAAGTGATATCGAGCGGGAATTCATGTCCATGCTGACCCCTTTCGCACATTGGGAGGCATTACAGCATAACTATCGCATAAACCGGGACGCAGCCATTGCTGCGCTGTCTTTCCCGTTTGACACATACCGTCCCGGCCAGCGTGAAATGGCAGTGCAGGTATATACTGCGATCTCACGAAAGAAACGGCTCTTTGCCACGCTTCCGACCGGTACAGGCAAAAGCGCGGCAGCGCTGTTCCCTGCCGTGAAAGCACTCGGTGAAGGCAAAACACCGCAGCTGTTCTGTCTTACCGCGCGTGGTACCGCACAGCAGCCGATGCTTGATGTCCTGGCACGTTTCCGCAGCCAGGGACTGCCGTTGCGGAGCGTCGTGCTGACCGCGAAAGAGAAATGCTGCCCCTGCGAGAGTGTACACTGTCATCCGGATTACTGCCCCCGTGCAAAAGAGTATTACGGGCGTGAAATGCAGGCATTGATGACACTGTGCGAGATGCCGAGCTTCACCGTGCAGGATGTGCATGAGCTCTGTGAAAGAATGCTCCTTTGCCCCTTTGAGTTTTCGCTCGCAGTCTGTGAGCTGGCTGATGTTGTGATCTGCGATTACAATTACGTATTCGATCCGCTCGTCATGCTGCAGCGAATCTTCAGCCAGGGGCATCCTGTAACGCTTCTTGTCGATGAAGCGCATGAGGTGTCCGAGCGCGTGCGCGACTCGCTTTCCTCCCGGCTTGACAGCCGTGTGCTGCGCGCCCAGCGGCGTGAAAGCGGCAAGATCTACGGACGTTCGTCACCATATTACAAGGCACTTACAGCTCTGCTGCATGCATTGGAAGCACTTCCGCCGGAGGACGCTTCCGCCCTTGAGATCATGACAGGGCCTGTCGACCAGGTCCTGAACGCTGCAGGGTACGAGCATATCGATTCAGGTGAGTTTCTGCGCGATCTGTTCAGGTTCCGCAGCGCGCTGCTGCGTACGATCGAGACGCCGTCAGATTACCGCATCCTGCTGCAGGCAGGAAAACGCGAACGCGTTCTGGATCTGCTGTGCCTTAATATCTCATCGCATCTTAAGTCTGTCACTGAAAAGCTCTCCGGCTGTATCTATTATTCCGCGACGCTTGATCCGCTGCCAGCGATGCGTGAACTGCTCGGGGGTGACGAAACAGACGCGCTGTTCGCCCTGCCTTCCCCGTTCCCACCCGAAAACCTGCTCCTGATGCAGTATTCCGTAGATACGCGCTATCAGCGGCGGGATGAGAGCGCAGATAATGTTGCCGAGGCGATCTGGGCACTGTATAAGACCCGCAGCGGAAAATACGCCGTGTACTTTCCCAGTTATGCCTACCTTTCGCTGATCTCTGAGCGTCTGATTACACAGCATCCGGATCTGGAACTGAATATCCAGGCACGCGATATGGATGACAGTGCACGCCAGGTATTCCTTTCGCGGATGCAGCAGGAAACCGGCCCGCTTATGTCCCTGTGCGTGCTTGGCGGTGTGTTTTCCGAAGGCATCGACCTCCCGGGCGCCCAGCTGATCGGGGCAGTCATTGTCGGTGTCGGCCTTCCACAGGTCAACGAACGCCAGGAAGCACTTAAGGAACACTATCAGCAGACGCTCGGCGATGGCTTCGCTTTTGCTTACCGCTATCCCGGTATGCATAAAGTACTGCAGGCAGCAGGCCGCGTAATCCGCAGTGAAACGGATACAGGCGCTGTATTGTTACTTGATACCAGGTATACGGAGAACGCCTATTCACGCCTGCTTCCAGCGCACTACCGTCCGATCCGAGTAAAAAGTACGCAGGAGATCGCCGCCCTTGGGCAGGAATTCTGGCAATCTCATGGAATTATATAAGGATAAATTGAACTGGAGGCCTGTATGCTGCCGAATGCTCCCGCAATGCTGACAGAATCAGAAGGCAAGCTCTTTACCCTGCTCACGCTTCGTGAACTGGGCAGCTGTTCGCATCTGCAGCTTCTGGACTTTATGACCGAATACGGGATCATGAGTTATTTTGATCTCGCGTTAGCATTGCCCGCCCTGGTCAACGAAGGA
>JAFZPO010000074.1 GCA_017550305.1 Clostridia bacterium | reverse complement strand
GGCCGATTATAGTGTCATCCGCCAGTGTGATCCTGTAGAAATCCCTGCCTTCTTCAATGACTTTGTAATCTGTATCGCGGTAACTGAAACTGTCAGCTTTTTTCTGTGTTGCCAGAACAACCTGAGCCTGAAGAATGGAGTCGAATTTCTGCTCCGGTGCTGCGAGATAACGGAACTCCGTGTTTTTAACCGCCCCTGCATACTCCTTGTTCTGGATATCGACGCGGTAAAACTGCTGATCTTCCTTATAAGGGGTAATGATCCCTCCCACAAAAGAGAACAGGAACATAAAAGTCAGAATAACCAACCCGACAACCGCGATGCGGTTGCGGAAAAAACGCTTGGCAACCATCGCGCCCGGAGAAAGGACTTTAACGCGGCGGTCGTCATTCAGAGAGTACTGCTCTTCCTTCTTTTCAATGGGGGTGTCTTTTCGCTCATTGCTGTCGCTCATGTCTCTCCCCCTTTCCTATGCGAGGCGCACACGCGGGTCGACCACCGCGTACAGGATATCCGCAATCAGGTTTCCGACCAGCGTCAGGATAGCTATGAACGCCAGATAGAACATGCTGAACGGGATGTCACCAGCCACCATGGCCTGATAAGAAGTATAACCGATGCCGGGAATGGAGAACATTGTTTCGGTAAACAGAGCACCTGCAAACAAAGCAGGCAGCGAACCGCCCACTATCGTCACCAACGGAATCAGCGTGTTGCGGAAAGCATGGTGATAGATTACCTTTTTCTCATCCAGGCCCTTTGCTCTCGCAGTCCGGATGTAGTCGGCATTCAGAACCTCAAGCATGTTTGTGCGGGTATAACGCATAAGTCCCCCGATAGAAATCACTACAAGCGTTACAATTGGAAGCACCAGATGATGCGCCTTGTCCAGGAATTGCCCCCAGGGGGAGAGCTGCTGGTAATACCTGCCCACCAGGCCGAAGAGGTCAAACCAGCCCAGCTTCACACTAAACACCAACTTGAGAAGTGCAATAAAGAAGAAGGTCGGCAGAGAGATAAATGCCAATGCCAGAATAGAAATCGTATAGTCAGTTCTGGAGTACTGCTTTGTTGCGGCAATAATGCCAAGCGGAATCGCGATAATCAGTTCAAAGAACATCGTGATCAGACCCATCCAGAAACTGAGCCACACTGTTTCATTAAACTTCTGGATTACAGGAACCGTGTAAAACCAGCTGTCTCCGAAATTACCGGAAAAGAAGTCAGAAAGCCAGTTCAGGTATCCCGCAAGAATGCCCTTGTCCATACCGTACATGACTGTGAGCTGAGCCATCCATTCTTCATAGCTTTTGGATCCCGGCTGCTGGGACTTAGCCCGTGCTATGTTTTCAATGTAGGATGTAGGAAGGCAACGCATCAGCGTGTAAATGATCAGCATCACAAAGAAGAAAATAATCGCTGACAGAAAGAGACGCTTGATAATATACTTTCGCAATGGCAAAACCTCCGTTCTCACGGGATTTGTTTCTGGACTCGCGTGTGTGAAGCAAGCGGGCTTCTCAGTCCCCATAATATCCGCGAGCCGCATATCCAGACACATTTCCTGCTCAGCAGCCTGTGTCCGGATATACGGCGCCCGGATACCCCTGCGCCTCAAATGAAGCGCAGGGGTTCATATAGCTTAGTTTGTCACAAAGGGTGAGAACATCAGTTCAGTTCAAGATTCTGAACCTCGTTGATCCAATTGTAGAAGGTCGTGATGTCGGGAGTAACGCTGTCCAGATTGACCCGTTCCGTGCTGAAGATAATAGCATTCTGTCTCTGATAGGTCGGGATCTCGCAGGCCCAGTCAACAATGATGTCCAGACACGCCTTGTACATGGCCTTCCGGTACGTCTGGTCGAAGGACCGACGGGCATCAATAATCAGCTGGTCCAGATCCTCATCCGTAATGCAGTATTTGCTGCTGTCACCGCCCTGCTTCGGTCCTCCGAAGGGATTCACGCCTTTCTCATTGCTCGGCCCGTTTGCCGCGTCAGCAAAATAAACCTGATACATGTCGGGATCCAGGGCAGCGCCCCAAGCTGCAGCCCACATATCTACCTGAACATCATCAAGAGCGTCCCAAAGTTCAGAGGAGTTGGTCAGATCCTTGATAATCAGATTCATGCCAACCGTCTCCAATGCTTTTTTGGTCTCATTGACGATCATGAAAGCGGGGTGATCGCCAATACCGTCGGCGGGAATCCAGAAGGTATACTCCAGCTTAGCTCCCTCGGGAGCGGCGGTAAGTTTGCCATCTTCAATGGTATAACCGGCAGCATCAAAGAAGCCCATAGCGGCGTCCAGCGCAGCGCTGTACTTTTCTTCGGCGGTCATGGCAGACGTGTAGATCGGATCTCCGTTCACATCCACGGAGAAAGCCACCTGATAGCCGTCATCTGCCGGGCGGGGTGCTGCCCAGGATGTGTTGGAGATCGGATAGTTGATGACGCTAGCCCGGTCACCGTAATAGGAGTCTATAGCGACCTCACGGTATACTGAAAACAGTGTGCCGAAAGCCTTCCTCAGCGCTTTGGAAGCATCGGAGCCCGGTTCGCCGCCAACGCTGACATTCTTCGCATTCATGGCGATATAACCGTAACCGAGGTTGTCCACTGTATTCGTTGTAATGACGCTGCCATCCAGACTGCCGCCGTTGGCGTCTTCAATAGTGGCAATGTTGTCGTTGGAGAATGTGGGATCCGTAATATCAATGGTGCCGGTGACAACACCGTTAAGTTTATCGTTATCAGCCAGAGTTTCCACAAAGTTCACATACTTGGTCTTAGGCGCTCCCTTGAAGTAAAGCTCGTTGGCTTCAAAATACACTACGCCGTTTTCATACTTCAGGAACTTATAGGGTCCGGCACCCAAAGGCTGAGTCGTCTTGGCACGGACAAGGCTCAGATCACCTTTGGGGAAGCCGAAGCTGTTGCT
>JAFZPO010000073.1 GCA_017550305.1 Clostridia bacterium | reverse complement strand
CATTCATCTATCACGGAATGAAAGTTCCGGCCGGCTTCCCCTATCTGGACATACTGCTCCAGGGAAAACCGGACTCGGACAGTGCGTGCAGGAGACAGCCGAAATGCCGTGCCATCCTCTTCGCGCCCTTTGACGCGCTGGAAAGCTTTGATGAAAGCATCAGTGAGGTCGCCGACAGCTGCCGCGGCGGCGTTACGCCAGGGCAGCGTCCACCTGTTCCGCGATCTGACGCATTCCCTGACGATCCGGATGACCGCACACCTTGCTGATATCGTGCAGCAGGATGCACTTTACATTGTAATGCGCGCAGGCCTCACGCATGCCTTCGGTCATGCCATCCGGGAATTCCGTATTCACGATGGCCGCGATCTCCGCCTGCGGGTTCTGGTTTGTCACATAGTCCAGCATATAGCAGAAGGCCGGCAGGATCCGCTTAAGATCCGCATCCGTCCAGTCCGCGTACTGGTTTATGCCCACCGGCACATCGGTCCAGCCGTCGTTCGTGCCGCCGAAAAGCAGTATGCAGTCCGGCTTCTCGCCGTTTACGCCGGCCGCAGACAGGCTGTTCTTCATGCGCATGATAAAAGCGTCCGTGATCACATGCTCTGGCCGTACGCTGGTAGAGACAGTGGTTCCAGACGAGCTGTCATTGATCAACAGCCTGAAACCGCGCTTCGCGATCAGAAGCTGCCACCAGGTATCCTCCGCGCGCGTCATATCCGGCACGTTTTCGTTGGGATAATAGATGTAATTCCCCTCCGGCAGCCAGCCTTCAAACGTCGAATAGCTGTCCCCGAGAATAGCAAGCGTACGAGCCTTTTTATCCATAGCGCATATCCCCCTTGTTGTACAGAAGCCGCGGATCAGTCTGCGGCTTTTCTATTGCGGAACTTCGGCAGCCAGTAAGAGCGTCCGAACACGATCGCTTCGGCCACCAGGCATACGGGCAGCGCTGCGAACACGTCCACAGCGGAATGCTGCTTGACGAATGTGGTGGCTACGCAGACCAGGATCACGAACACGGTGATAAAGATTTTGAACGGGCGCGAGCAGTAGTCGTCCTTGGCAAACACGGAAGCAATACCGATCGAGTATGCCACGTGCAGCGACGGGCATACGCCTGAGCTCGTATCAAACGAATAGATGAATGCCATCAGCTGCGTCAGGATATTGTCGCGCGCAAAGGTCTCCGGGCGCAGGTCCTGACGGCTGGGAAAGAGCACATAGCAGGTCATGGCGATAAGCTGCGTGATCATGATGAAGATCTGCATCTGCTTAAAGCGCGGGATATCAAAGAAGAAGTAATACGCGAGCGAGAAGAACACCAGCGCATACCAGAGCACATACGGGATCAGGAACAGTTCGTTGAATGGGATCACATCATCCAGCCAGCAGTGGATCGGCGTGCAGCGCTCGAGCGGGATCAGGTTCTCCGTGATCAGATACATAAGGAAATACCCGACCCATCCGAGAAGCAGCAGCGCGTGGCGGTACTGCGGCTCCCCGATCCTTGTGAGCCGGAATGATTTGTAATCAGCAGCAAGCTTTCTCATTTGTACTCCTTGAGCGGCGTGTTTTTCGGATAATCGCTTTTGCGGATATTGCGGTACGGGATGACCGTGTGCGGCGGCGCCCCAACACCCATGCGCGTGATCTCTTCCATCATGAAATCGCATATGTGGCGGCGTTCCTCCTCAATGGTCGCCCCGGCATTGTAATATATCGGCTTTCCGATATAGATCTTATGCAGCTTGGGCGCCATATAGGCCGGAACGAACGGGAGCTCCCTGTGCGTTTTCGTGTAGTGCATCCGCGCGGTATCGATGAACCTGTCCTGGAAATCATAGATGATATTATTGTGCAGTACGTTATGCTCGGGGAAGATGATGATCCGGTGCCCGCTGGCCAGATGCTTCAGCGTCTCACGGAAAGTCGTCATGATCCGCGCGTC
Source organism: Clostridia bacterium (assembly GCA_017550305.1). Taxonomy (GTDB): domain Bacteria; phylum Bacillota; class Clostridia; order Christensenellales; family Aristaeellaceae; genus SFMI01. The sequence continues at coordinate 5,341 of JAFZPO010000073.1, read as the reverse complement.
GCGGTAGACCGGGATCGTGTTCGCGTTATTAAAGACCACGATGCACAGCGGTGCGATCAGATAGGACAGGATCCTGTAGTACCAGTGTGTCCACTTGGGCTTGAACGACCAGAAATCGGTGAACGAGTATTCCGTCACTTCATCCCAGTGCATCATCTGTCCCGCACACCAGGTCCAGCAGGGCTGCGGGAAATACAGTTCACCCATGATCGGGCCATGCATCTGGCAGTGGTTCGCCACCACGATGCATTCGCCTTCGGGCAGGTTCTCAAGGCCCTCGATCTCGATCCTGGGATAGAACAGTTTGAGCCCGCCTCTTACGATCTTGTACGCAAAGCTGGTCTTCTTGGCTTCGATCTTTTCGCTCATATACAGATCATCCTTATCTCAGTCCACGCTGCCAAAGCCGATCATGCTGGAAATGCTGCGCTTGCCCTTGCCGGTCGCGTTCAGCTGCTCGCCCATGAAGAACAGCGCCGTTGTCCCGCCGCCGTCGAGGTTGAGCCCCTCCTGGACGCCCAGTTCCAGCATCCGCGCGGCCAGCCACTGCAGGTATGCACCCTTTGTCTTGCTCTTGTCTATGTTCCCGTTGGTCACGAGCAGGACATAGTGGTACGGCTCGATCATGCCCAGCGCGCAGCGCGCTTCCCTGTAATGGTAGTATGTATCATCATCCATATGCGGACCGAGCTTGCCGCCCCTGACCAGGATCGGACCGAAGGCCAGCGTATGCACAGCGCCCATTTCAAGGTATTCCGAAGCAGTATGCTCATTGCTGAGGAACGTCTTCATACTGCCGTCTTCATAGACTGCCAGCACTTCCAGGTTCGGATAGGTCTTGGCATCCGCCTTGTATGTCTTATCCGCGAGCATCTGACCGTTGCGGATCACGACGCCCACTTTTTCCTTCTGGGATACGCGGAAGCCGAAGAAGTCATCCGTAAAGGCCAGCACATACCCGGTCTGCGCTGCGGCGGTCTTGGCCGCCGTGAACTTCCTTCCTTCAGTCAGGAACGACTGCAGGGGTGCGGCTTCGGATGCCCGGATATCCGCTTCGAACCAGACGACCTGCGAGACCGGGTCACGCATGCGCCGCACCGTTATATACAGGTCCGCCGTGCGGTAGATCCACAGGCCGTCATCCGCGTCCGTATACACATACGGCGCATCTTCCGCAGCGACCTCGGGTACATCGGGCGTTCCCTGCGGGACAACGGGCGTCGGAACGGGCGTGGGTACAGCGGTCGGTTTCGGCGCGCCTTTGGTCGGCACAGCCATGCCTGAGAAGACCAGTTCCTGCAGCGCGGGATCGGCTTCCCCGGTCTCTTCCAGCCCGTTCATGCGCTGAAGCTGGCGTACGCGCTCCGCGGTGACCGAGTTATAGTTGTCGCCGAAATTCAGCGAGGTGAAATAACCCAGGTAATACATGGCGCGCTTGAGCGCGAGCACGTCACTGCCCTTGTCGCCTTCGCGCAGCGTGCGGTATTCCGTGGCCTGCGCAGCGCCAAGCAGCAGGAACGCAATCAGCAGCAGGCAAAAGATACGCTTAATCATATAAAAACTCCTGAATGTCCCTGCGGCAGCGTTCAAGCTTGGGGACAATGAAATAGGCTTCATTCATGACCTTACTGACATACGCACCGTCCGCGGGGATCCGCATCGTGCTCACCCTGATATTATCAAAAGACAACACCGTAGCCATCAGCGATACGGCCTGCGCGATCGTCACATTCGTGCCGACACTGCTCAGTTTTGCCGTGATCGTCTGCGCGAGGGTGATCGTGTCCAGTGTCAGCAGCTGCCGGTAGATCGCCAGGATCACGCGCTGCTGGCGTTCCACGCGCGTGAAATCGCTGTCGAGCTTTCGGATACGCGCATAGCTCATGGCCTGCAGGCCGGTCAGATGCTGCAGCCCGGCTTCCTCCAGGCGGCCTTCCTCTTCCGGCACACCGCGCTGGTAGTTATAGTATTCCAGGATACCGTTCAGCTTTTTGAGCTCGGCAGGCTCGACCTCGATATCGATCCCGCCGATCGCGTCCACGAGCTCGGACATCACCGCATAATTGACCGCGACATATCCGTCCACGTGTACGCCGAATTCCTTCTCCAGCGTTTCGATCAGCAGTTCCGCCCCGCCGTATGCATAGGCCGCGTTCAGGCGGTTATGCCCATGACGCGGGATCTTGACATAGGTATCACGCATGAAGGAGACCAGCTTCAGTTCTCCCGTACGCGCGTTCAGCGAGGCCAGCAGCATGGTATCGCTGCGCCCCGTCAGCGCATCGCCCGGGTTGTCAATACCGAGCAGGAGCAGGTGGTATATACCCGTCTTACCCGCTGCCGGGATCTCATAATCATCCGGGAGTACGACATATTCGGCATCGCTGTTCTCAGTCTGATAGAGCTCCCACAGAAGCTGCGTGATCTCATCATCCGTCAGAGGCGTTTCCTCAGCGGAAGCAGCAAAAAGAAGCCCTGTCAGAAGCAGTGCCGTGCAGATCCCGCATAAGAAACGCAATGCCTGTGATCTCAATGTCTCCTCCCGTTTCGGTCAATACTGTAACATTGGTATTATAGCAAAATAATCCCTTTGCCGCAATCGTTCCGGGATTATGCGCATTCAGCTGAACGTTGTCAGCGTTCTTCATTCAGTCAATATCTGCCCCATGAGTCAGCATTCCATATTTAGGGAACAAATCCTTTGTTACTGCATTAATTTGTTCCCTAAATCATCCTGGCACCCAGGAGACAGATCCATATTATAACGATCCGTCTGCAAAAAACTCATCAAAAGCCGGACTGCCATGATGCGTGGCAGTCCGGTCGCTTATTATCCGGCATCTATATTGCCGGTCTTTCTAAGATCAGAAGATCAGGTTGTTGGTCATGCCGCCCGCGGAGCAGAGCGTCCATACGCCCCAGAGGACTGCGGTGAACAGGCCGGGCCAGATGCTGCGGGTCTTACTGGAAATGTACACGTTCAGCGCGTTACCTACCGTGATACCGATGGTCAGAGGCAGGATAGCGAGGCCGTAGGCATACAGGATACCGGTGCGGAAACCTTCCATAACGGTGTGGGTCAGCTTCAGCTGCAGAGCGAAGATGATGTAGAAGCACAGCAGACCGCCGATGCAGATCGCCGTGGTCTTGAGCACGTTCAGCACCAGGTTCTTGGTCGTGCCGTCATACTTGATGCCCAGGGACTTCGTAGCCAGATGCGTGCAGAGGAAGTAAGGGATCAGATACACGAAGTAGACCGGCCAGCACATCAGGCGCTTACGGCTGAGGTTGCTCATCTGCAGGGTGTTGATATGCAGACCCTGCTGGGTGAACTTGCCGATGAACGCCATGAGCAGGTATCCGCTGCCCACGACACAGATGCCGAACAGCAATGCCTTGAAAATATATCCAATACTGAACTTCTTGGTCTCGCTGGTGGCAAAGCCCAGGCTGCGGTAATTCTCGCCCGCCTTGCGGCCCCAGATGAAGTAGTATACCAGGAAGAGCACCAGCATGACCGCTGCGGTCAGCCACTGCCATTCCACATAGACGTTGGAGGTGCCGCCGATCAGCCAGATGCTGTGCGCATTCCCGGCAGCATCTGTCCATTTGGTCTTGATCAGGGCTTCCGTAGCGATCTTGGATACAGGATTGGTCGTATTATACGCTATGGGGAACAGACCGATCTCGGCAGCCTTTATGCCGGGCAGATACAGGAGCGGCGGGAGCACCAGCAGCAAGGCCAGGAACAGGAACCATGCCCAGCTCTTCTTCTTGATGCCGTAGGACTTGATCGCCGGCAGTTCCAGGGACTTGAAGGAAGCGGTCTTGATCAGCCTGGTCGCTACGAGGAACATGAGCGCGCAGATCTCAAGGTACTCCAGCAGCCAGCCGATATCCTTGAGCTTCCACACGGTAGAGATGCCCTTATAGCCGTTCACTTCGTCGGTCAGATCGACATTGTCGATATTGCCGAATCCATCCATACCCAGGATGAAGCCGAAAATGATCTGTTTGACAGCCGAGTCTGTTACATTATAGTAAGCGTGGATGGCCGAGGGGAAGTAGAATACGCGAAGGTATTCATTCCCGTCCGTACCCGTAACATGATACTGCTTGCTGGGAATGATGCTGCCTTCAGGTTCTCCCCATGCTTCGGCGATCGCCGCGCTGTTGTAATACTTGTGGATATCCTGCGTGGTCTTGCCGGTCGCTTCATCCAGGACGGTGGTGCGCTTCAGGGCGCTCTCATCCGAATCGCCGACTACCGTTACGTAGTTGAAGTCGCCCGGATTGGCCGTTACAGCGGAGCCCAGATGGAAGAGCAGATGGATATGCTCAGCATATGCCGCGGCAAAGCGGCTGGCATAGCCGCCGCCCATGGAGTGGCCGAATACCGCGATATTGTCCTGCTGCACGAAATTGTAGCTGGACAGTGTGTTATAGATGGTGTCGCCGCAGAAAGTCTTTTCTCCGACGGATTCCGCTGTAGCGTAGTCGGAATCATGCGAGCCCTGATAGTCGAAGTTGATGACCACAAATCCACGGCGGGCGAGCTCCAGCGCATATGTGCCGGTGTGCTCCAGCATATCATTGCCGCCATGGTACAGTACGACCGCGGGAGCGGGATTCTCCGCCGTAGCCGTCCTGGGCTTATACAGCATGGCATTCACGACATCACCGTCAGCGGAAGAGAGCACCATCTTCTCTACGCGAACCTTGCCCCATGCCGTATCCGTTCCGATAACAAACAGGAAAGTAAGGATCATGGCGATCACGATAGCGATCGCAGTAATAACGGTTGCGGAACATTTCTTCTTCACGATATTTTCCCCCTTCTTGAAAAACGATTTTTGCTTTTCCTTTATCAGGTCGCGCGAAGGTTTTCCCGGCAGTTATCCCCTCCCCATCTGCAGTTTTTGTCGTTTTTATAGTTCCTTCTGTTTTTTCTGAAGCGTCCGTTTTGTTCATCGCATTCCGGATTCGCACAGGACAGGAAAACGAAAAAGACAGCAGGCAGGTATGCGCTTCTTCATTAAATTAAAGACATGTATTGTCTTTGGTATTATTTCCCTGTTCCATTCTCTTTATTTTTAGCATTTTATCCATCTAAAATAAAGAAATTCATTGACATATTATGGACATTTATTGACATATTGGGCGAAAAGCCACATATTTCAGACATCTATTGCGCTGATATAGCATCCTGAACAGGCATCCGGGATCTGGAGAAATGCGAAAACACCAAAGAGATCCGCGGGCTTTATAGCAGGCACCTCCTATCATTCTCTCCAAAAATCGCATCTCCGCCAGACGGATGCTTGCATGGTCTGGCGGAGAT
>JAFZPO010000072.1 GCA_017550305.1 Clostridia bacterium | reverse complement strand
TGTTCTCAAGGAGAGCGTTGAAGGACTGCCCAAAACAATCGCCCTGTCAGAGAACATGCTGAAGGGCTTTAAGCAATCATTCATGGTCGCACCCAGCTTCAGGAAAAATCCTGAGGCGAATCTTTCCGAATGCTATACCGGCGCGGAAAAGATACCGGAAAAGAAGTTTCCGCTGATCATGTTCAATCACGGGTATAATTCCTACAGGGAAGGGAATTCGTTCCTTTGTATTGAGCTCGCTTCACATGGATATGTCGTGATCTCTGTGGCACATTCGATGGAGGGAATGTGTACTGAATTCGATGACGGTACAGTCCTCTTTTATGACAAGAGCATCACAAAGAAAACATATGAACCAAGGCTTGGCGCTGCAATCGCGTTGTATAAGCTTATGAAAGCACGCGATACGGATGAGGCATTGGCACACAGATTTGACGAAATACAAAGGAAGTATTGCAGGTTCCTGATGAGCCGCCTTCCGGAGTGGGTAAAGGATAATGAAGCGGCTCTGGAGTATGCCAGAAAGAACCTTGCTGACCTGATTGATTTTGAAAAGGGCGTCGGTGTTTCCGGCCACTCGATGGGCGGCAACACAGCATATGCGCTCTGCGCGAGAAATAACGATTTCGTTTGCGGGATAAACATTGACGGTGCTCTCTTCGGAAATTATACGGATGATATCCAGACGAAGCCTTTCATGCAGATCAGCTGCAAGGATAATGAGTATGTTGTGACACGGGCGTATATCCGGCACACAAAACCGGTATACAAGGTACTCTTCAGAGATATGCGGCATGTAGGCTTTTCCGATGCGAAGCATACGCTTCCTTTCAAATCGATGATCGGGAAACTGGATCCGGATGTGATGCATGAGAATCTCTGTAAGTGTCATCTGGAATTCTTTGACGCATATCTGAAAGGCATCAGGGAAGTACCGGATCTCAGAAGTAATGATGCGTTGACAGTGTCAAAGTTTGAACCGGACATCAGATAATTACTGAACCTGTGATATAAGGGTATTATGATTATTGGATGGGGGACGAGATCCATGAAAAAGCATGTGGCATTTCTGCTGGCGGTACTGCTCCTGACAGTACTGGTTCTGCCTGTATCTGCATTCGCATCGCAGTACGGGGGAATTACGATCGATACGAACGTAATGGTGGAAAACGGACGCGTCAGGGTATCCTGGACGGATCTTTACAATTGCGGTCCGTATACAGTGATTTATGAGTATTATGACGGCAGTGATACGCCGCAATGCCGGTTCTGGGCAGGCAGTGACGAAGCGTCGTCCACAACGAACGATACAAGCTTTGTTTTCGAAAGCCTGATCGCAGGACATCAGTATTACATTTATGTGATAGGACAGAACAATATTCGGGATATTCGGCTGATTACTGTGCCGGAAACGCCGAGCTTTGAGGATGGAAAACTGAACGCTTCACAGGTGCGTGTAGTCACTGATTATAAGTGCTATCGGATCAAAAGTCAGTCGATGGAAAGCCTGAAGGGCTTGAACAGTGCAGACATCAAACAGCATATGGAAGACCGTGCATATGGCTTCAGGTATGAGATCACTCTGCCACAACTGGCATACGCGCGCGATTATTTTGTTCAGATGGCCATGTTTGCACCTAACGGATATGAACAGATCGTGCATTACTCTCAGTATGAATTCAGCACAGGCAAGGGTTTCACACACTATCTGAAACTGGTTGGAGACAATTTCTTTGCCAACCTGTATAATACGTGCGGTGATATTCCTTCTGGCACGTACCGCATCGAGCTGTACTTTAACGGAATGCTGGCGCATACCAAGGAGTTCACAGTAAAATAACCGCCAAACATATGACTATAGTATTCCGGGCTGCCTCAGGCAGCCCGTTTTCAGTGCAGAAGATTTTTCCGGAATAAGAACAGGACCGGGTTGCCCCGCAATACGGGATGGCCCGGTCTTGTGAATATAGCATGAAAAATGAATTGGCTTTGAAACGCCTATCGTTCTTCGCGGAAGTAGGGCAGGCCCAGACTCTGCGGCGGCTGGTTTTCACGCTTGTTGCGGATACTGGACAATACGAGCACGATGATGGTCACGATATAGGGGGCCATCTTATACAGCTCTTTAATTGCCAGATTCATACCGGAAGGAATATACATGTGCAAGATATATAGACCGCCGAACAGGAATGAGGCAAGCACGCCGGTGTCCGGACGCCAAATCGTGAAGATAACCAGGGCGATGGCCAGCCAGCCGCGGTCGCCGAAAGCGTTGTTGGACCAGATGCCGCTGGAATAGTCCATCACGTAGTAAAGCCCGCCAAGGCCGGCGATCATGCTGCCGATGCAGGTGGAAACATACTTATAGCGGTTGACGTTGATACCGGCAGCATCTGCTGTATTCGGGTTTTCACCGACAGCACGCAGATGCAGTCCTACACGGGTGTGCCGCAGGATCCAGGCACTGAGAAGTGCGATCGCAACAGCCAGATAAGCAAGGAAGCCATAAGAGAGGAAGATACTGCCAAACCATCCCAGCTTATTTGCAAAGGGCAGCGTACGGCGGTAGATAATACTGCTCGCGGAAAGCGCCAGATAAGGCATTTCACTACCAGCCAGCTTGATCAGTGAGCCGCCGAAGAAATTGCCAAAGCCTACGCCGAAAGTAGTCATTGCAAGGCCAGTTACGTTCTGGTTGGCGCGCAGGGTCACTGTCAGGAAACAATAAAGCAGGCCCATCAGGAGAGATCCCAGGAGCGAAGCGCACATCGGTATGAGAATAGCTGGCGCTGCTTGAATCGCGTCTGCAGAAGGCAGAGAGCTTTCATACAGGAAGCCGCCGATTACACCGGAGATAGCTCCTACATACATGATGCCCGGAATACCTAGATTCAGATTGCCGCTCTTTTCCGTCAGCGTTTCACCGGTACTGCCTAGGAGCAGCGGAACGCCCTGCATGACGGCACGGGGGATGAACGATGCAAAATCAAACACGGCGGATATCCTCCTTCTTTGCAGCATGGCGGAAGTGAATCTGATATGAGATAAAGAATTCACTGCCGACTATGAAGAACAGGATAATTCCCGTCAGAATCTCGCTGAAGGACTGGTTAAGCCGATAAACGGTCGAAATCTCGCTGGCACCGCGCTCAAGCAGTACAAGCAGGAAGCTTGTCAGGATCATCCAGATGGGATTGAACTTGGCCAGCCAGGCGACCATGACGGCGGTGAATCCGCGGCCGCCGCTGATAGATGTGGTCAGCGTATGATCGGTACCGCCTACGAGCAGCATACCGGTCAGACCGCAGATGGCACCCGACAGCAGCATGGTGCGGATGACGACGCGTTCGACCTTGATGCCCACATAACGCGCAGTACGCTGGCTTTCGCCGACTACGCTGATCTCATAACCATGCTTGGAGTAATTCAGATAGATATACATCAGCAGGCACAGAATACCTACGACGATGATGTTCAAAAGGTATTTATAGCTGCCGATCACAGGAAGCCAGCCGATCATTTCCTTTTGATTGATAATGCCGATCTTGCCTGCGCCTTTGGGCATTTCCCAGATGATGATGAAGAATGCGACCAATTGTGTGGCTACATAGTTCATCATCAGCGTAAACAAGGTCTCATTGGTGTTCCAGCGCGCTTTGAAGATCGCGGGGATCACACCCCACAGCGCACCAGCAGCAATGCTCGCAACGACCATGCATACGATGATCAGCCAGTTGGGGAAAACATCGCGCAGGCAGATCATGCATGCAGCCGTGGCAAGTCCTCCGGCGAGGATCTGTCCCTCACCGCCGAGGTTCCAGAAACGCATGCGGAAGGCAGG
>JAFZPO010000071.1 GCA_017550305.1 Clostridia bacterium | reverse complement strand
GCATCTGCAGCTTCTGGACTTTATGACCGAATACGGGATCATGAGTTATTTTGATCTCGCGTTAGCATTGCCCGCCCTGGTCAACGAAGGACAGGCTGCCAGGATCGCGCATCCGTTCGACAATCTGTATACCATAACCGAGGCAGGTCTTGAGACGCTGTCTTTCTTCGTTGAGCGTCTGCCGCACAGCAAAGTAAAGCTCATCTGCGACATGGCGCCTGATCGCCGTGCACGTTTCCAGCAGGAAAAGCAGTATGTCGGCAAACTGCTGCAGAACGATAATGGCGAGTATGTAGCACATCTGACACTGAACGACGGCAGCAAAACGCTTCTTACACTGGATATCCCCTCACCTGAAAAAAGCCTGGCCAAGGCGCTGGTCAGTTCCTGGCCGCGTTGTGCCGGTGAGATCTATCAGGATCTGATGCACGCTTTCAGTGAAGCGCAGGAGGAAAAATGAGCACCTGGGCAATTTTGCTGGCAGGCGGCAGCAGCCGGCGTATGGGAAGCAATCAGAACAAGGTACTGCTCCCGTTGTGCGGAGAATACGCGCTCTGCCGTTCTCTGCGTACCCTGCAGGAATACTGCAGCGGGGTCGTTCTGGTAGTGCGCCCCGAGGACAAGGAAGAAGTACAGAAAGCACTTGCAGGCAGTCGTCTTTCCGCGGATGCCATCGTATGCGGCGGCGATACCCGTCAGGCATCCGTCGCAAAGGGCATTCGTGCACTGCCTTTAGAGTGCGATATCGTGCTCGTACATGACGGTGCGCGTCCGCTGCTTGACGGGAACACTGTAAAAAACGTGATCGAGGGTGTCCGCGCCTACGGTTCCGCAATCGCCTCCACGCCTGTTACCGACACAATCCATGTAACGGATTCTGAAAAGCGGCTGGCATCCACGCCTGAGCGCGAATCCCTGCGTGCCGTACAGACCCCGCAGGGCTTCCGGCGCGACTGGCTGGAACGCGCGCACAATGAATGCACCGGCGTATACAGTGATGATGCCGCTTTGGTCGCAGCACTAGGGCATCCGATCCATCTTGTGGAAGGCTCCCGCAACAATCTGAAGCTGACTACACCGGAAGATATCCGTCAGGCAATGCTGCTGCTCAGCGGTCTCCCGCGTGTTGGCCACGGTTATGATGCGCACCGTCTTGTCGAAGACCGCAAACTGATTCTCGGCGGGGTCGAGATCCCGTATGAAAAAGGCCTGCTCGGGCACAGTGATGCCGATGTCCTCGTCCATGCGATCATCGACGCATTGTTCGGTGCCGCAGCAATGGGTGATATCGGCCAGCATTTCCCCGACCGTGATCCGCAGTATAAAGGGATCAGCTCACTCCTGCTTCTTGATGAGACCCGAAGGATACTTACTGAGCAGGGCTACGCGATCCTGAACGTCGATGCCACACTGATCGCGCAGAGACCCAAACTGGCCTCATTCATACCCGAGATGCGCAAACGGATCGCAGACATGCTCCGAGTAGACATAGACGCTGTTTCTGTCAAGGCAACGACCACTGAAGGAATGGGCTTTGAAGGCAGCGGCGAAGGCATCAGCGCCCACGCCGTAGCCATGCTGACAAAATAGAAAGTGTGATTGATATGTGGCAATGCATTAAATGCGGACAAAACAATGATGATCGCGTCAACATCTGCCCCCACTGTGGTGCAGCGCGGAGCGTAGGACGCTTCGCTTCCACCCAGGGAGTGCAGACTGCTCCCGCTTCTTCCGTATCCGCTCCTTATACGCCTGACCTGGAGCATGCAAAAGACGGGAAACTGTACCGCCTGATCGGTCTTATTCTGGCCATCCTGCTGCCTGCGGTCACCCTCGTGTTAGCTATCGTAAAACACGATGCTTTCCTGTCCAGCCTGTATGAGTGGCTCCTTGGCAGCGATGCGGCTGATTCCGTTCCATTCTGGTGCCATGCATTGTATGTCATCCTGTCCATTGCAGTACTGCTGATTGCTGCCCTGCCCGGACTGTGGACATTCGGCCTCGGCAAAGCCCTGAAGCGGCTTCACCGTATGGAAGAGCTCCTGTAAAGCCTAAGCAAAAACGGCGGAATCATTCCACCGTTTTTTCATTCAGTATCCGATGTGCTTCATCGACAAGCCTGCTGATTTCTTCATCATCAGGCATTTTTTCTGTGCCCGGCCTGATGTCTGCGAGAAATTCTATGTTCCCTTTAGGCCCCTTAATGGGCGAATACGTGAATCCTGCCACATACCAGCCGATCTCCTGCGCATAGCCGCGTACTGCCTGCAGTACCGCGATATGCGTTTTGGCTTCACGCACTACACCGTTCTTGCCGACCATTCCGCGGCCTGCTTCGAACTGCGGTTTCACAAGCGTCAGGAAACGTCCTTTCTCCCCCATGATAGCCGCCGCCACTGGAAGGATCAGGCGGATCGATATGAAAGAGACATCCATGACCGTCAGGGTCGGTCCCAGAGGTACCATCTCCGGGGTCAGATGCCTGGCATTTGTGCGTTCCATGACAGTAACGCGCTCATCCTGCCTCAGCTTCCAATCGAGCTGCCCATAACCGACATCGATCGCATACACATGCTTTGCGCCATGCCGGAGCAGCACGTCCGTGAAGCCGCCTGCAGCAGCGCCGATATCCATTGCGACAACATCTCTTACGTCAGCACCAAATACGCTGATAGCCTGTTCCAGCTTATGCCCTCCGCGGCTCGCCAGAGGATCGGTCTCGCCGCGGATTGAGAGCTGCTGTTCATCCTCCACCTGTTCGGATGATTTGAGGACCTTGCGTTCCCCGATATATACCTGTCCGGCCATGATCATAGCCTGCGCCCGCTCACGGCTGGGTGCCTGTCCGCGCTGGACAAGCGCGGAATCCACACGGGTCTTCATAGACTTGGTCTCCATTCTCTGATCTGTCTGGCGATCCCCCGCGCATCCAGGCCATGTGCTGCCAGCTGCTTATCCCTGCATCCCTGTGTCGCACACGCTCCATGCAGGCCGATCCGCAGTATCGGAAGCTGCTTGTTCCGTCCAGCCAGATCCGCGCATACCGTACTGCCGAAACCACCTGAAAGCGTTCCTTCCTCGACCGTAACGATAGGCCCGGAGAGCTCTTTCAGGAGATAATCATCATACGGGATCACCTGCGCCGCACGTGCCACGCTGCAAGAAATCCCCTCACTGAAGAGGATATCTGCGGCTTTCATTACTTCATGGCATATATCACCGACGCACAGTACGGTAAGATCTTTTCCTTCCCGCATCCATTGCCAGGGTTCGAAGATTCCTATGTCGTCTTCCTTCTGCTCTGTACGGTCAGCTTTTCCGTAGCGGATCACAACCGGCCCATCCTGCTGCACAGCCCAGCCTATCATACTACGGAGTTCTGTGCAGGAAACCGGCTGCAGCACCGTCATATTCGGCAAAGTAGAAAAATATGAAAGTCCATATACCCCCTGATGTGTCGTCCCGTCCTCACTTAATCCGGCGCGGTCGACCAGGAAAACAACAGGTAGTTTCTGCAGGCATACGTCATGAAGCAGCTGGTCATAAGCACGCTGCATAAATGTATCATAGATCGCTACAAAAGGCTTTGCTCCGCCCGCTGCGAGTCCTGCAGCCATGGTCACGGCATGCTCTTCCGCAATACCCACATCATACAGGCGTTCAGGGTATTTCCTCGCAAAAGCAGTCATTCCCGTTCCCGTCATCATTGCTGCGGTAATGACCGCTATTTTTGGATCCTTCTCTGCTAAACGGCACAGTTCTTCTGCCGCAGCAACTCCCAAAGCCAGACCGCTCTTTTCCAGCGGCTCGCCGGTATCCACATCAAACGGCGGCGTACCATGCAGACGAGTAGGATGGTTTTCGGCCTTTGAGTATCCGTGGCCTTTCTGAGTCACTACATGGATCAACACAGGTTCATCCAGTTGTTTTGCACGTTCAAACAGTCTCTCCAGTTCCTGGATATCGTTTCCGTCTACCGGACCCAGATACTGGAATCCCAGCGCATCAAAAAGTCTGTCAGGAACGAACACATTACGGATATGCCGCTTTATGCGCCGCGACAGCCTGTACAGCGGCATGCCGATCCCGGGAATCTTCTGCAGGAACCCGCTGACGGCACGTTTTGCTTCAAACCAGCCCTTGCCCGCACGCATACGCGTGAGGTAACGGGAAACAGAACCGACATTCGGAGAGATGCTCATCCCGTTATCATTCAGCACGACGATCAGGCGCAGTTTACTGCTGCCCGCATCATTAACGGCTTCATAGCACATTCCGCCTGTCAGCGCACCGTCGCCCACAACCGCTACGACCTGATTATGCTTTCCTTCCAGATCCCTTGCCCTGGCAAGGCCGACAGCGGCGGATATCGCCGTTGACGCATGCCCGGTATCGAATGCGTCACAGTCGCTTTCTTCCCTGCGCGGAAAGCCGGCCATTCCGCCAAAACTCCGCAGGGTATCAAACTCCTCCTGCCTTCCGGACAGGAGCTTATGTGCATAGCACTGATGACCGACATCAAAAACGATCTGATCTGCGGGCAGGTCAAAAGCGCGGTGAAGCGCAATCGTAAGCTCCACCACTCCGAGGTTGGACGCCAGATGACCGCCGTTCTGCGACACTACGCCAATAATCTTCTGCCGCATTTCAGCAGCCAGCGCGTCCAGCTCTTTCTCCGGAACCCGCCGCACATCGGCTGACGAATGAATATCACTCAGATGCATGTTAAATCCGCCGGTTAAGTATTGCCGCACCGCTTGTGCAGCGCGGATATTATATCACGGGCTACATCGATTGTAAATCCTGCCATCACCCATCCGCCCTCTTGGCAGAATCGCCCGGTTCGTAGTATAATATGCACGTTATCTGCTTAGGAGGAACTGTTCCGTCATGAAATGCCCGCAATGCGGCCGTTGGAATCGCGCAACACAGACAAAATGCTTTTACTGCGGAATCGCGCTTGACCAGAACGATCAGGCGTCTGCTTCCCTGCAGCCTTCCGACCAGCCGCAGCCGTCCTCCTCAGTCATCTACAGCGTCAATCAGGATGGCATGACATCGACACCGCAGCCTGATGTGAAAGACCGCCTCGCGAAAGAGATGCAGAGCTTTCATGTACGCAGGCAGCATGGTGAAGAACGTCAGCGCCGGATCCTGCGTGAGAATGCCGAGCGCGGTGTCACCGCTACCGGTACTCTGAGCGGGACACGTACCACACAGCTGTATGAAGAACCGCGTGCGGATGAATCAGTCAACAGTGTCCCGGAGGGCGTGACACGTCCCGGTGCCCGGCCTGCGCGCCGCGCATATGAACTGCCGGATATTAACAACGATCAGAATGAATTTGAAGGTTCTGACAGTCCGGTACTGTTCGCAGACCCGCAGCCCGAACCTGCGCCTTCCTATGCGGTAAAGCCGCGCAAGCTCCGCCATACGCGCACTTTCGGCCTGCGTGTTTTCCTGCCCTACCTGGCGCTCCTTCTGGCAATCTGCGGACTGGTCGCGGCAGGCTGGCTGATCATCTTCCGGCCTATCATGAACAAGCGCGAAGCGCCTGAGGAAGCAAAGGTCGAGATCACTGCGACCATCCAGGACGACATGGTCGCCCACCGCATCCGTATCCCTGCTGATGACGGTTCCCAGATCTATATCAAGGAACTTCGCCGTTCTTACATTGCCGTCGGCGGATATGCAGAAGTGACCGTCCCCGATTACACCTGGTATGAGCTGAACAGCGATATCGAGAGCCCGACGATGGATGTCACGCTCACACCTTATCTTCGCACCAGCGCCGGTGAACAGCGGCTGATGGATGTGATCACCTATACGATCGATATCCCGCTGTCTCCGCTTACCCTTGTATCTCCCGATACCACATGGCTTGAGGTCTCCACCTCCCCCGTCAACATCCAGTTCCGTGTCGCTCAGAACAGCACCGTGTTCATCAATGGCGAGGACTTCTCGAGCTTCGTCAATACACAGGACGGCCTGATCAGTTATAACGCCACGGTTCTGGCCAAAGGCGACAACACTTTCAATATCGTCGTTAACTGCCAGTACTACAGGCAGAATGCCATAACACTTACCATCTACCGTGCCCCGCAGGATGTGCCACTCGAGCTCTCCCAGACGCTGGGCGATACCAGTGCGCAGCAGCTGATGACCATCCGCGGCACGACATTCCCAGGCGCTACGATCAAGATCCTCAGCGACTATGAAGACCTGGACACCAGCCTGCTCAACACGACCGGCGAATTCTCCTTCAAGGCGAAGTTCAGCAAGATCGGCACCAACACGATCACCATTGTGGCTGAACGCAACGGCTTGAGCACTACACTGAACAAAGACATATACTATGTGCCCTATTCAAGTACTTACACGCCCAAGGCATGGCCGATGAATGCCGCCGGCTATCTCGATTATCTGAATAACATCGATGTCCGCGTACAGCGTACCCAGATCTACGAATGTATCGGCACGATTACGGAGATCCTTTCTTCAAAGCCTCAGCTGGCACTGATGAATACGGGAACCGAAGATTCCGAACGCCTGGTCCTGCTGGAAAACATGTCTACAGACACATGGGAAGTGGGCAAGCGTTACCGCGTTTATGCCGATGCATACGGTATATATGACGGAAAGCCCAGGCTGGTAGCCCGCTATACTTATCCCCCGCGTGACTAAACCGTATTGTTTGACAACTGCCCTGCTTTCACTTATAATTCAGCAATATAACGCAGCGCAAAGGCACTGTGACTTATATCACTTTGAATCTCAGGAGACTTACATGACAAAGCTTTATACTCTTTTGGTGGCTATCATTCTGCTCCTTTCTGCCGCAGTCTCAGTCCGGGCAGAAGGCGCCGCTGAGGTTCAGGTAGGAGATTATCTGGTATTTGGCCATTACGATCAGGACAACAACAAGCGCAATCCGGCTGAGCCGGTGGAATGGCAGGTACTGGATGTAAAGGATGGAAAGGCCATGATCATCAGCCGCCATGGGCTTGAAGTGTGCCAGTATGACAGACTGTTCTATTATCCAACCTGGGAAAAAAGCCAGGTGCGCAGATGGCTGAACAGCACATTCCTGAATAAGATCTTCACTGCCGAGGAGCAGGCATGCGTAGAAATCACCCATCTGGTTACACTGGATAACAGCCTGTGGGTAGATTACCGTAAAGCAACCGGCCGTGATTATGAGGAAGTCAACGACGTCTGTGAAACAGACGACATGCTGTTCCTGCTCAGCACGGAAGAAGTGCTGCAGCTGTGCGGTCTGAGCACTATCCAGGAACAGCTGGACAGTGCCGAAGCCAAGGAAATGATGAAAGCCACTCCTACCAGGCATGCGGAATATGCGGGCGCATTCGTGTATCACGGCAGCGTGGATGAATTCAAGCTCGACGGCGTAGGCTGCTGCTGGTGGATGCTGCGGTCGCCGGGCCATCTGAGAAACCATTTGGCCTATGTAGGCACAGGCGGTAACCTGAACAGTTACTTTTACACCGATGTGCATCGTCTGGATGTCTGCATCCGCCCGGTTTGCTGGGTCAACCTGGCCGCGCTTCAGGCGCTAAGCAACTGATATGATAAAGGCAGAGGCATAACGTGCTTCTGTCTTTTCAAATGGCCGGTAGAACACAAAAACGTCTTCCCTCAACCAACATGAAGGAAGACGCTTTTTTATGCGGAACACCGCGTATTATTCGTTCATAGCCTTTTCGATCCTGCTGAGCAGCTGATCCCGGCCCTCACCTGTTTCGCTGGACCATGCGATCATTTCCCAGGGCTGGATCTGAAGACTGCGGCCGATCGCTGCGGTATACTTCATCCGCGCTCCGCGTGAAATCTTGTCCGCCTTGGTTGCGACCAGCTGGAAAGCGATTCCTGAAGAACGCAGGAAATTGACCATGTCAATATCGTCTGCCGTGGGATCGTGACGGATATCTACCAGCTGCAGAACCAGCAGAAGTTCCTGTGTATTATTGAAATACCCCTGCATCATTTCACCCCAGCGCATGATCTCTGCCCTGTCGACTTTCGCAAAGCCGTATCCGGGCAGATCGATCAGATGGAATGCATCACCCATTCCCCCATTGATCTCGAAGACATTCAACAGCCGTGTCTTACCGGGGGTCCCGCTGGTTTTGGCCAGCTTGCTGTTCCTGCACAGCGCATTGATCAGGCTGGACTTGCCAACATTGCTCTTTCCCGCAACAGCGATCTGAGGCAGGCCGATGCCGCTGAAACGCCCGTACTGTGCCATACTGGTTACAAATCTGGCTTTCTTGATTTCCATCAGTGTTTATTCCTCCGACTCACGAGGCAGCAGCGCTACATGCAGCACATCATCGATCTTTTCCGTCAGGACGATACGGAAGGTATCGAGCACATAGGGCGGGATATCCTCCAGGTCCTTCGCGTTCTCCTTGGGAAGCAGGACCGTATGCAGGCCGGCACGGTATGCGGCCAGCAGCTTTTCCTTTACGCCGCCGATAGGCAGGACACGCCCGCGCAAGGTGATCTCGCCTGTCATGGCGACATCCTGACGGACCGGCCTGCCGCTGACAGCGGACAGGAGTGCCGTGACCATGGTCACGCCCGCGGAAGGTCCGTCTTTAGGTACCGCTCCTTCCGGGACATGGATATGGATATCCAGTTCCTTGTAGAAGTCCGGATCAAGTCCGTATTCTTTACTGTGCGCGCGGATCCAGGACAATGCGGCCTGCGCGCTCTCCTTCATGACATCGCCAAGCTGGCCGGTCAGGCGCAGTGCGCCGCTGCCGGGCATAGTCGCGCATTCAACTGCAAGCGTCTCTCCGCCGACGACCGTATAAGCCAGGCCGTTGACTACGCCGACACAGGGTTCTTTCTCCGGCAATTCACGCTGATAACGCGGCGCGCCAAGGTATTCGGCAACCTTGGTCTTTCCAATTGTTACGCTCTTCCCGTGATTCTCGAGCAGTTCCACCGCTGCCTTGCGTGCAGCATGCTCAAGCGTCCTCTGCAGCGTACGCACGCCGGCTTCGCGGGTATATCCTTCGATCATCATCCGGATCGCAGCGTCCGTCACGTGCAGGCTGCCCTTGGGAAGGCCGTGCTCCGCAGTCACGCGCGGAAGCAGATGCCGCTTTGCAATCTGCAGCTTTTCCTCTTCCGTATAGCTCGGGACCTCTATGATCTCCATACGGTCCAGCAGCGGTGCCGGGATCGTGTCCTTCGTATTCGCAGTCGTGATGAATGTCACCTGTGAGAGATCGAAAGGCAGTTCCAGATAATGATCCCGGAAGGCCGCATTCTGTTCCCCGTCCAGGACTTCGAGCATCGCGCTTGCAGGGTCTCCGCGGAAATCATTGCCCATCTTGTCGATCTCGTCAAACAGGAATACCGGATTCATGGTGCCTGCCTGTTTCATACCGGCAATAATGCGTCCGGGAATCGCTCCGATATAGGTACGCCTGTGTCCGCGGATCTCCGCCTCATCGCGTACCCCGCCAAGGGACATCTGGATAAACTTGCGTCCCATGGCCTTCGCAATGCCCTTGACAATGCTCGTTTTGCCTACGCCCGGAGGCCCGACAAAGCAGAGGATCGGTGCACGCACAGTTCCCTGTTCAGCCTGCTGCTGCATGCGGCGCACAGCCAGGTATTCGATTACTCTTTCCTTGACCTGTTTCATGCCGTAATGATCGGCATCCAGGATATCGCGCGCGCGCTTCAAGTTCAGGTCATCCTTGGTATACTTCCCCCACGGCAGATCACAGATCCATTCCAGATACGACTGGATCACAGAGACTTCAGGAGTGCCGGGCGCCATCCTGGCCATTCTGTCGAGTTCGCGCATGGCTTTATCATGCGCCTCTTCATTCAGCGGAAGCTTTTCGAGGCGTTCCCTCAGCGCATCGCTTTCCGCTGCATCGTTCTCGCCCAGTTCTTCCTGGATCGCACGGATCTGTTCCCTCAGGTAATAATCCTTCTGGTTCTTTTCAATCTGTTTCTTCAGCCTTGACTGCACCTGCTTCTCTATTCCCGTAAGTTCGATTTCTCGCGCGAGGATCTCGCAGAGACGTTCAAGGCGCGGCGCTACACCCGCTTCTTCGAGGATCGCCTGCCGGTCTTCCAGTCTTGTGAGCACATTGGCTGCAATCACATCCGAAAGCTGGTCGGGTTCATTCACATCGCTGACAGAGCGCAGCGTTTCTTCAGATACCCGCGAACTGATACGTGCGAACTCCTCAAACAGTTCCTGGGCTGTACGCATCAGTGCCTGAAGCACATTCCCCTGCGCGGCATCCGAAGACGGAATAGGCTGCACAGACGCGACCCAGAACGGGTCCTCCTGAATTATGCTCTTCAGAGAAGCCCTCTGAATCCCTTCGACAAGAACACGCAGGCTGTTTCCGGGCAGGTTCAGCACCTGTTTGATCTGTGCGATCGTGCCTACCTGATAGATATCGTCCTGTCCCGGGTTTTCCGTTTCCGCATCCTTCTGCGCGACAAGGAAGATCCGCTGCTCATCCAGCATTGCGGCTTCGAGTGCAGCTACGCTGCGCGGGCGTCCTACGTCAAAATGCAGCGCCATATGCGGAAATATCATCAGCCCACGAAGCGGCATCATGGGTATTCTCTTCATTTTTACGATCTTCTTGCGTTTCGTTTCCATAGCTCCTCCACACATTGTGTGATGCTACACATTCTATCATAATGAAATCATTATTTGCAAGCGAACCGCCCCTTCCCGCAATGGAAAGGGGCGGCATGATTCAACCAGAGATCAATAGGTTTCCTGCAGCTCTACGTTCTTGTAGCGGCGCAGTCCGGTTCCGGCAGGAATCAGCTTGCCGATGATTACATTCTCCTTCAGGCCAAGCAGCGGGTCTACCTTGCCCTTGATGGCGGCTTCGGTCAGCACGCGGGTGGTCTCCTGGAAGGATGCAGCGGACAGGAAGCTCTCGGTTGCAAGGGAAGCCTTGGTGATACCAAGCAGCACGCGGCTGGAGAAGGCGGGACGGCCGCCGGCCATGATCGCCTTTTCATTGGCGTCCTCGAAACGGAACACATCCACAAAGCTGCCGGGCAGCAGGTCGGTATCGCCGCTGTCCACAACGCGTACCTTGCGCAGCATCTGACGGACGATGATCTCAATGTGCTTATCACTGATCGATACACCGCCCTGGCTGTGATACACGCTCAGAACTTCCTTCAGCAGGTATTCCTGAACGGCCTTGATGCCCAGGATCCTCAGCAGGTCATGCGGATTGACGGAACCTTCCGTGAGCTCCGCGCCGGCTTCAACGATGTCACCGTCATTGACCTTGACATGGATGCCGTAGTGGATGGGATACACCTTGCGTTCATTGGGATCATCCTCGTTGGTGATGATGATCTCGCGCTTCTTCTTGTTCTCGGAAAGCGTCACGCGGCCGCTGATCTCAGCCAGCGTTGCATCATGCTTCGGCTTGCGGGCCTCAAACAGTTCCTCAACGCGGGGAAGACCCTGCGTGATATCCGCAGTGCTCGCGATACCGCCGGTATGGAATGTACGCATGGTCAGCTGTGTACCGGGCTCACCGATAGCCTGGGCAGCAATGATACCGACGGCTTCGCCGATATCCACATCTCCGCCATGGGCCAGGTTCATGCCGTAGCAGCGGGCGCATACGCCATTGCGGCACTTACATGTCAGAACCGAACGCACCTGTACGCTCTTGATGCCGGCCTTGCCGATCGCGTCGGCCTTCTTGTAATCAATGGTCTCATTCAGGCTGCAGATGACTTCGCCCGTCTTGGGATCAATGATATCCTCAGCAGCGACACGGCCCAGGGCACGCTCGGCCAGGGACTTCATCTCACCGATGGCTTCCAGCTTGATGCCGCGTACGCGTTCATTGTTCTTTTCGAAGCAGTCGGTCTCACGAACGATGACTTCCTGCGCCACGTCCACCAGACGGCGGGTCAGGTAACCAGAGTCAGCGGTACGAAGAGCCGTATCTGACAGAGCTTTACGGGAACCGTGGGAGGACATGAAGAACTCCAGGACGTTCAGGCCTTCCAGGAAGTTTGCACGGATCGGGATCTCGATCGTCTTGCCGCTGGGAGAAGCCATATTGCCGCGCATGCCGGCCAGCTGTGCTACCTGTGCGATAGAACCGCGGGCACCGGAGTTGGTCATCATGTAGATGGGGTTCTTCTGAGGCAGTACCTTCAGCACGCGTCCGCGCAGAGCGGCCGTCGTGTCATTCCAGGTCGTGATAACGTTGCGGTAGCGCTGGTCCTCAGTCATCAGGCCGCGGCGGAACTTCTTCTCGATGTCACGCACGCGTTCGTCAGCAGCTTTCAGCATGTCAGCCTTTTCAGGCGGGATGATGATGTCGCTGACAGCGACCGTAATGGCACCGCGGGTGGAGTACTTGTAGCCCATCGCCTTGATGTTATCAAGTACGCGGGCGCAGACATTTACACCATGCACGCGGAAGCAGCGCTCTACGATATTGCCCAGGTCCTTCTTGACGACGACCTTGTCGATCTCCAGCTTGAACATGTCGTCCATGCAGTTGCGGGGCTGGAAGCCCAGGTCCTGAGGAATGTTCTCATTGAAGATCAGCTTGCCCAGGGTGGTCTCGATCAGGCGGCGCTCGGTCACGCCTTCAAACGTACGGTCGATACGCACCTTGATGGGGCTCTGCAGAGTGATCTGACGGGCCTGATAGGCCATCAGCGCTTCATTCTGGTTCGCAAACACACGGCCTGCGCCGATCGCTTCGGGATCAACGATGGTCAGGTAGTGGCAGCCGATAACCATGTCCTGGGTAGGACTGATAACGGGCTTGCCGTCCTGAGGCTTCATAACGTTGTTCGCGCACAGCATCAGGAAACGGGCTTCCGCCTGGGCTTCCATGGAAAGCGGTACGTGGACAGCCATCTGGTCGCCGTCGAAGTCCGCGTTATAGGCGGTACATGCGAGCGGATGCAGCTTCATGGCCTTGCCTTCGACCAGCACCGGCT
>JAFZPO010000070.1 GCA_017550305.1 Clostridia bacterium | reverse complement strand
ATACCAAAACATAAAGCGCAATCCGTTGATCCTGCGGGTAATCTTCGTTCTGGGCTGACAAAAAAACGCGGCCGGTTCCCGGCCGCCGATTTTGTAAAGGGAAGGAATACAATGCAGGTTTATGACGAAGCGAATACGCTCGCGCGGGCGATCCGCGAGAGCGATATCTGCCAGGATTACCGCCGCCTGAAGGAAGCGGTGGACAGTGACGAGACGAGCCGCGCGCTTGTAAAGGAATATAAGCGGCTGCAGCTCCAGCTGCAGATGGCGGCTGTGAGCGGCGCGCCGGCCTCAGATGCTGACACGACCCGTTTCCAGCAGATCAGCGGGCTGCTGTTCGCGCAGGAGAGTACTGCGCAGATGCTGCTCTGTGAGATGCGCGTGCAGCAGATGATGGCGGACGTATATAAAATACTGGGCGACGCGGCAGGCATTGAGCTGCCGGGTGTGTAAAGGGATAAAGCATTGAAGCATATTCGATATCAGGACGAATACGATTACGAACGGCTGCAGGAGGAGCGCCGTTACGGTCTGTACTGGTACAGCTGGCTGTGGGGAATCCTGCGGCCGGTCGTACTGATCGTTTGCGTGCTGCTCATCGTTGCAGGCATTCTTTCGGCTGCCTGGGGATATGTCGACAGGCATTATGTCGGGCCCGTTGACGCGAACAATACCGCACCGGTCACGTTTGAAGTAAAGAGCGGCAGCAGTCTGTCGCGCGTGGCTTCCGAGCTTGAAGCGGCGGGGCTCGTGCATAACCGTTCCGTGTTCAAGTATTACGCCGACCTCATGGGTTACGGCCAGAAGATCCAGAAAGGCACCTATACGCTGAATAAAGCCATGAGCATGAGCCAGATCGCTGAACAGCTTACACGCGGCGACGGTGTCCCGCTGGTGCGCAATATCACGATCATTGAAGGCTGGTCCATCGAGGACATGGCCGCCTATTTCGTGAAAGAAGGCATCCTGAAGGATCCGGAGGAACTGCTGAGCCTCTGCCGTACGGGCGAGAACTTCTCCGCGTACTACTATATCGCGGATGTACTGAGCAGCGGTACCGCCGGACAGCGGCGCTATGTGCTCGAGGGCTATCTTGCGCCGGATACGTATGAGATCTACACTTCCGCCACGGCTGAGGAGATCGTGCGCAAGCTGCTCTCCCAGACGGAGGCGGTCTTTAAGGAGACCTGGCATGAGCGTGCGGAAGCGATGCATATGACGATGGACCAGGTCATAACGCTGGCATCCATGATCGAGAAGGAAGCGAAGCGCGGTGATTTCGCCCGCGTATCCGCTGTGTTCCATAACCGTCTGAACAGCGGGATGACGCTGGGCAGCGATGTCACGGTCAAGTATGCAACGGGCACCACGCGCATGAGCCTGACCAATCAGGACCTGAATGTGAACTCGCCGTATAACACATACCGCCGCCAGGGGCTCCCTGTCGGCCCGATCTGCAGTCCCTCGGCCGCGGCGATCGAAGCCGCGCTGTATCCGGATGAGACGTTCATTGCGGAAAAGTATCTGTACTTCTGCTCCAAGGACCCGGATACCGGCGAACTGTATTTCTCCAAAACACTGGCAGAGCATGAGGCAGCGGTCTCCATCTATGCGCCGCTCTGGCAGGCATACGACCAGCGTACGGGGGCACAGTGATATGGCGGGAATGGAACTGCTTTCGCCTGCCGGCGGAATGGAACAGCTGAAGGCGGCAGTACGCTTTGGCGCAGATGCCGTTTACGGCGGCCTTCCGAGGTTCGGCCTGCGCGCGTCCGCTGAGAACTTCGACTGGCAGTCGCTTGAGGAAGCGCTTGCGCTCGTACATAAGGCGGGCAGGCGCTTTTACCTGACGCTGAATATCCTTCCCTATGACGATGAGCTCGGGCAGCTGGAAAAGGATGCACGTCGCGCCGCCGAAATGGGCGTGGATGCTGCGATCGTCAGTGACCTGGGCGCGTTTGCCATGCTGCATAAGCATGTGCCTGAACTGACACTGCATGTCAGTACGCAGGCGAACGTGATGAATGCCGAGGCTGCCTCGCTGTTTGCTTCGCTTGGCGCAAAGCGCATCGTGCTTTCCAGGGAGCTCTCCCTGGAGCGGATACGCGCGCTGCGTGCGCTTTTGCCTGATGATGTCGAGCTTGAAGCGTTCGCACACGGCGCCATGTGCATGGCTCATTCCGGACGCTGCATGTTCAGTGATTTCCTGGCGGGACGCGGCGGGAATCGCGGTGCCTGCGCACAACCCTGCCGCTGGGAGTATACAGTGCTGGAGGCAAAGCGCCCGGACGAACCGATCCCCGTCATGGAAGACGAGCGCGGGACCTACCTGTTCTCCGCGTACGATCTCAACATGCTGTCCTACCTGCCTGAAATGCAGAAGGCAGGCATATGCTCGATCAAGATCGAAGGCCGCATGAAGACCGCCTATTATGTGGCAGGCGTCACGCATGCGTACCGCAAGGCGCTTGACCTGCTGAACGAGAGCGAAGACGCGTACCGCGCAGCACTGCCCGGACTGCAGGAAGACCTGCTCAAGATCAGCCACAGGCGCAGCAATACAGGTTTCTATTTCAGCGCGCCGCAGCCTGCTTCCGGTGCAGAGGGCTTTTACCAGAACATGGAGTTCAGCGGACGTATCGTGGACAAAAAAGAAGGTGCTGTCCTCGTTGAAGTAAAGAACCGCTTCCATGTCGGCGATCCCATGGAGATTCTTTCGCCTGCCGGGATATATTCATTCACCGTATCCAGGATCGTCCGCGAGGAGGATCAGGAAGAAGTCGGTTTTGTTTCAGTTGCCGGCCAGCGGGTATGGCTGGATGTGGACGTGCCTGCCGAAGCAGGGGATTATCTGCGCGGTCCCAACCGCAATCATCGTATGGAGGGGTAAAATGCTGAGATTCGGTCCTGCAGGGAATGCAGATCGCTTTTATGATGAAGGATATAAGTCAACGGTGCAGGCACCGCAATGGCTGTCAGGCATGGGCCTGACAGCCTATGAGTATTCCTGCGGACGCGGTGTGGCGATCAGTGACGATACGGCACAAAAGATCCGCGAGCAGGCAGAGCAGTACGGTATTGCGGTCAGCCTGCACGCGCCGTATTTCATCAACCTGGCTAACCCGGATCCCGAGAAACGTGAGAACAGTTTCTGGTATATCCTGGAAGCAGCGCATGCTGTCGACCAGCTGGGCGGTGAGCGCGTAGTAGTGCATACGGGTTCGATGATGAAACTCGAGCTCAGCGAAGCGCTTGAGAACTGCCGCAGGGGACTGCTCGAGGCTTATACTCGTTTGGAGGATGCCGGGCTGGGGCATATCCGGCTGTGTCCGGAGACCATGGGCAAGCGCAATCAGATCGGCGGACTGAAGGAGATCCTCGATTTCTGCCAGCTGGATGAGCGGATGCTGCCCACCGTGGATTTTGCGCACCTGCACGCGATCGGCTGCGGTGCGCTGAACACGCAGGAAGACTTTGCCGCTGTGCTCGATACTGTTGAGACAGAGCTCGGGCTTGAGCGCGCACAGCAGATGCATATGCATTTTTCAACGATAGAATATACGCAGGCAGGGGAGAAGCGGCACCGCACGTTTGCGGACTCCGATTACGGACCGCGGTTTGAACTGCTGGCGCCGCTGCTGAAAGCGCGCGGGTACTGCGGGACGGTCATCTGTGAATGTTCAGGCACGCAGGCGGATGATGCAACAGCCATGCAACAGATGTGGCGAAAAGCAGATTAAGAAAAACAAACGGCAGAAACGGTGATTTGAAAGAATCACAAGATATTTTCCTTAAATGCCAGACCCTGACGACGAAGTTGCGTTTTTGCGTATCATCGTTAATATTGTATCATATGCGGATGGAGTGAAGTATTCCGTCCTTATCTGCTTGCTCTATATATTCCCATCAGCTGATTGATGCGTAACCGCCGCACACTCGTGACTTCAGTCGT
>JAFZPO010000069.1 GCA_017550305.1 Clostridia bacterium | reverse complement strand
TTCCTTCCACTTCCACCATGCAGATACGGCAGTTGGCCTTGACTTCCTGATCGGGATGATAGCACAGGGTCGGAATCCTGATGTTCAGCTTACGGGCAGCATCCAACAGGGTCGCGCCTTCGTTGACGAATACTTCTTTGCCGTCTATAGTCAGTCTGATCATTCTTTTCCGCCCCTTTCGATCTTGTTAAGATAAACATTGCGGAAATTCTTCAACGTGGAGATCACGGGCGTCGGCGAAGCCTGACCCAGACCGCACAGGGAGCAATCCTTCATGGTCTGGCAAAGGTCCTGCAGCGTATCCAGATCCTCCATGGTCCCATCGCCACGGCGGATCTTGCGGATCAGCTGAAGCAGACGGGTATTGCCTTCCCGGCACGGCGTACACTTGCCACAGCTTTCATGGGTAAAGAACTCAAGCAGGTTTTCAACGATTTCAAGGACGTCCTGGGTATCATCAAACACCATGATATCGCCGGTTCCGAAGGTAGCACCAGCTGCTGCGCAATCCTCGACATCCATGGGGAAATCGATCATATCCACGGATATGATATTGCCTGAAGCGCCGCCGGTCTGTACACCCAGCAGCCTGTGCCCGTCAGGGCAGCCGCCGCCTACGTCTTCGATCAGCTGACGCAGCGTGATGCCGCGGGGATACTCATATACACCGCGGTTTACCAGATTGCCGGACAGGGTGAATACCTTGGTGCCATGATGATGTCCGATGCCGATGGAAGCGTACCAGTTTCCGCCATTCAGCACGATGGATGGAACGATCGCCAGTGTTTCCACATTATTGATCACCGTCGGGCAGCCGAAAAGGCCAGCTTCACTGGGATAAGGCGGCTTATAGCGCGGTTCGCCGCGCTTGCCTTCAATCGATTCCAGCAGCGCTGTTTCTTCACCGCATACATAGGCGCCGCCGCCGGAAACGACCTTCACGTCAAAGCAGAATTTGCTGCCAAACAGGTTGCGGCCCAGATAACCCGCTTTGCGCGCGTCATCTATGGCTTTTTCCAGAACCGGGAACAGCTGGGGATATTCGTATCTCAGATAGATATATCCCATATCAGCGCCTACGGCAAAGCCCGCAATAGCCATGCCCTCCAGCAGGCTGTGCGGATCGCCGGTCATGATCACGCGGTCCTTGTTGGTGCCCGGTTCACCTTCATCGGCGTCACACACGACATATTTCTGCTTGCCCTTTGTGGCAGCAACGACGCTCCATTTCCTGCCGGTAGGGAAAGCGGCTCCGCCATAACCCCACAGGCTTGCGTCGCTTACTTCCTGGATCAGGTTTTTCTGTCCCATTTCCACTGCTTTGCGAAGGCCTTCATAGCCGCCCAAAGCGCAGAATTCCTCGATGGAGTCCGGATTATACTTGCCCACAAAGCGAAGGGCTATCCGTGTTTCCTGCATCATTCCGCACCTCCCTGCTGATAGCTTTTGATCAGTTCCACGGCAGATTCAGGCGTAAGACCGGAATGGACCGAGTCGTTGATCATGATTGCCGGAGCCGTATCGCACATGCCAATGCACTCGCAATACTCAAGGGTAAACATGCCGTCTTCTGTTGTCTCGCCGGGAGCAATGCCCAGATACTCGCTGATCGCCTGAGCAACCGCCTGAGCACCGACGATGTGGCAAGGCGCGCTTTTGCACATGCGGATGATATACTTTCCGCGCGGCTTGTCTGAGAACATTGCGTAAAACGTAATGTACCCCCAGATTTTCGCCTCCGGGATTCCGGTTACACTGCTGATCACGGTCGCCGCTTCTCTGGGAATGGAATTCCCGCAGCAGGACTGGATCTCCAGCAGGATACGCATCAGCTGATCCGGTTCGTCCTTATACCGTCCTGCGATAGCAGCGATCCGGGACAAATCAACCGATGTCTGGCAGCTTTCTTCTTGCATTCAGATGGCCCTCCTATTCCTGTTTTGACTCATAAAGCAGTAAATATCTCATGAGGATACATGATCCCCTGATCAGAAAAAGTATTGCAACATCGATAATATAAAATCTATATAAAAAAATCGATATTATGTTATCATATAAAGCCATCAAAATCAATAGTTTTTTAACCATTTTCTACCAATTTCTGCCAATTCTCCCCTGTTTTTTTATTTTTGTGAGCTCATCCCGCTGCAAATGACTCGAGTATGAACGATTTTCAGAAAACAGCAGCTTGATTACAGGTTGTGCTCTGAGCTGCTTGCTTCTGAAAGGGCATCGGCCTGTCGTTCCATACGTTTTTTCCGATTCGATATCATCTGATTCGTATAAATGAAGCTTACTTGTGTTATACTGATAAAGGAATCCAAAACCAGTGATTTGGGGTATTCATATGAATGCAGTTATCGGAACATGGAAGATGAGTCTGGAAGGCATCCGGAATGCCTCGGGCCTGCTGTCTGCAGGATGCCCTGCCGGTGACGCGGTGGAGAAAGCGATCGTCCTTGTGGAAGATGAGCCATCCTATGTCTCGGTTGGATACGGAGGTCTCCCCGACCGGGACGGACATGTTATGACAGATGCGGCGTTCATGGATGGTTCAACTCTGCGGATCGGCGGAGTAATGAGTGTCGAGTCTGTCCGCAATCCGATCAAGCTGGCTCACAGGCTCTGCGGAAGACAGACCAATTGCCTGCTCGCAGGTGATGGTGCTGTACAGGCAGCCAGGGAATTCGGCCTGCCAATGCGTGATATGCGCACTGAAGAATCGATGAGGAGATGGCGGGAAGCTTGTGCTGCCTCCTCAGGAACCGGCAAGGCATATACAGGACATGATACAGTTTGCGTCCTGGCTCTGGATAACATGGGCAAAATGTCTGCCGGAACATCCACATCTGGTCTGTTTATGAAAGCACCTGGGCGCGTCGGTGATTCCCCGCTTATCGGCTCAGGCTTTTATTGTGATGACCGCTTTGGTGCTGCTGCAGCTACGGGCTTAGGTGAAGATATCATGCGCGGATGTCTCTCTTATGAAACAGTCTCACTGATGCGACGCGGAGCAGATCCAACTACTGCATGCAGGGAAGCCTTGGAATTCCTGGTTTCCCGCAAGCGTGCGCTGGGCGAAGACAGCGGGGCTATCAGCCTGATTGCCCTCGCACCGGATGGCTCTTTCGGTGCAGCCACAACACTTGCAGTCTTCCCGTTCACAACAGGTACGGACGATCAGATATCTCTTTGGACTGTTGGATATAATGATCCGATTCCTCGCAAAGTCTCCCCGGATAAAGTCGAATCTGATTGATCCTCCGCGCCAACGTATGCAGTTGCCGGAACGATAAAAAGGGAAAGCTCGAATCCGGCACATGCATTCATCTGAATCCTCTGGGATGATTGGCGTATGATTGGCGTAAAAGAAAATCCAAAAACAAAGAAACCCTTGATTTCTCAAGGGCTTCGTGGTGCGGGAAACAGGACTTGAACCTGCAAGTACGTACGTACACATGAACCTGAATCATGCGCGTCTGCCAATTCCGCCATTCCCGCACGCCAACTGGCAAAAAGTATATTAGCATATGTAAAATAGGATGTCAAGCAGAAATATTCAAAGAAATCAGGAAATCTGAAAATTTTTCGTTTCATGAATGCATGCTAGCGAATATCTACACCCTGTGCTATATTGTTGTCATATTACTTCAAAGGATGATGAATCTATGGAACGTACAGAACGTGTTACCCTGACAAACATGTGCATGCTGAAGCAGGGCACCAAGGTACTGGTGGAAGAAAAAGTCGGGAAAGACTTCCGCGGCATCATCTTCCCCGGCGGCCATGTAGAAGAGCATGAGCCGATTGTTGATTCCATTATCCGTGAAATGAAGGAAGAGACTGGTCTGACTATCGAGTC
>JAFZPO010000068.1 GCA_017550305.1 Clostridia bacterium | reverse complement strand
GGCATCGAACTGCTCCTGCGTGCTGAATCTGGAAATAAGCCTTTCAGCAGGCTCTTTGTTTATCACTCCCGGAGCCGTGAACTTCTTTGAGTACGGATTCTCACAGTATCCGAGAATAAAGATGCATGAATACTGTTTTCCCGGATCAAGCGTGATCTTCAGATGATGGCTGCCGACAGGAGCCCAACCGTGTGCGATGCTGTTGAAGCTTACGCCTGCCTCCACAGCGCGCGGTCTGTCTGCTCCGTTATAAATGCCGACAAACTCATCACGGCTCGTATCGAAGCCGCAGATATCCTTGTCTACATGGAATACCGCGTAGTGGTTTCTGCGCTCGCGGTATTCAGTCTTGTGGCATATAGTGCTTCCTTCGACTTCTACTTCGCCGATGGAGAAATTTCTCTGGAAATTGGAAGCGTCATCCTGCGCATCCCACAGACAGAACTCCACATAACTGTAAAGATCTATCTCTTTTGTCTCAGAAGAGCGGTTCATCATGGTCACTCTGGTGAGCT
Organism: Clostridia bacterium; assembly: GCA_017550305.1. Taxonomy (GTDB): domain Bacteria; phylum Bacillota; class Clostridia; order Christensenellales; family Aristaeellaceae; genus SFMI01. Next base: position 2,458 of record JAFZPO010000068.1, on the reverse strand, counting down.
CGCAGTTCTCATGAAGAGGGACGAATACCTCCTGAACAACATCCAGATCGTTTTTTGAACTCTCAAACACCGTATATCCGAGGCCGTGCCTGCACTTATATGAATCGAGCGGAGTCTTTACCGGCTGCCAGCCCGGGTTCCAGATGCAGTTTCCATCCTTTATATAGTAGTAATGCCCGTCGCAGTCCATCGGACTGTTGTTATAACGATAGCGGGTGAGCCTCATAAGCTTAGCGTCCTTATAGAAGCAATAACCTCCGGAAGTATTTGATATGAGCCTGAAGAAGTCCTGCGATCCGAGATAGTTGATCCACGGGAGAGGAGTCTCAGGCGTTGTTATCACATATTCATTATTGATATCGTCGAAAAAACCAAATTTCATTGGAAACTCCATAATGGCGAATACGTTTTCGTAAGCTTACTGATATTATATTGTCAGAGTACACGATTTGTAAAGAAAAAAATAAAAAATTTCGAAAAAAGCTATAGAAAACCACAAATCGGCGAAAAGTTTCGCCGTTTTTTCAAAATTTTCAAAAAAGACTATTGACGAAAACGTTTAAGCAATCTACAATGAAGCTACGAAAACGTATTCGCATTTCTTACTGAAATACCGCTAAAAGGAGGGAAGCATGATCACAATCAAAGACATCTCCAAAAAATGCGGCGTTTCACCTGCAACAGTTTCAAAAGCATTAAACGGATATGACGATATAAGTCCGGAGACAGCCGCGCTGGTCAGACGAACGGCAAAAGAACTCAATTACATGCCGAACGCTGCAGCGAGACTGCTCAAGACCAACAGATCACATAATATAGGAGTCCTGTTCATCGATGACAGCATGAGCGGACTTACACACGAGTACTTCTCACACATTCTCAACAGTGTGAAAGAGGAGGCCGAGGCGAACGGATACGACATCACGTTTATCAGTAAAAATATAGGCAAACAGAAAATGTCGTTCCTTCAGCACTGCAGATACCGCAACTGTGACGGTGTCGTTATAGCAAACGTCGACTTTCAGAATCCGGAGGTACTTGAACTTGTAAACAGTGAATATCCGGTAGTTACAATTGATTTCTCATACGATAACGCAAGTTCGGTGAACTCTGACAACCAGGAGGGATCCTATACACTTGCATCCTATATAGCCGACCGGGGACACCGGAAGATAGCACTTATACACGGCGAACGCACTCTGGTAACACAGAAGCGCATAAGCGGTTTCAAGATAGCCATGGAAGAACGCGGCATAGTAATACCGCCTGAGTACATCGCCGAAGCAACATACCATGACGTTGAATCGGTCAGAAAGGCGACGGCAGCAATGCTTGATCTGGATGATCCTCCGACAGCGATAATGTTTCCTGATGATTATGCCTTCATGGGAGGGCGGACGGAAATTATCGAAAGAGGGCTGAACATACCCGGCGACGTAAGTGCCTGCGGATATGACGGCGTCAATCTCGCGAAGATACTTGATCCTAAGCTTACCACCTGGGAGCAGAACACTGACAAACTCGGCAGGATCGCGGTAGACAAGCTTATAGACAAGATCGAAAATCCGGACACGGCGATCCCTGAATATATTGTCGTCAAAGGAAAGATGTTTAAAGGCGAGACAGTCAAGCAGATCTGATAATACAGCAAAGAAGGACAGGGAATTCACATCGATGACACGCGAAGAGGCAAGAAAAGCTGCAGAAGAACTGGTTAACCAGATGACGGTCGAGGAAAGAGCCGGACAGCTTCGTTTCGACGCCGCCCCGGTAGAGCGCCTCGGTGTACCGGCCTATAACTGGTGGAATGAAGCTCTTCACGGAGTTGCCCGCGGAGGCACAGCTACTGTTTTTCCGCAGGCGATCGGAATGGCCGCAATGTTTGACGATGAATTCCTTGAAAAAATCGCCGGTGCCATCTCAACTGAAGCCAGGGCAAAATACAACGCCCTCTCCGCGGAAGGCGACCGTGATATATACCACGGACTGACGATGTGGTCACCAAATGTCAATATTTTCCGCGATCCGAGATGGGGCCGCGGTCACGAGACATACGGAGAGGATCCTTACCTGACTTCCTGCCTGGGCAAAGCATTTGTGAGAGGCCTGCAGGGAAACGGTGAAACGATGAAGACCGCTGCCTGCGCCAAGCACTTCGCGGTACACAGCGGACCGGAGGCCATCCGCCACGAGTTCAACGCCATCGCTTCCGCAAAGGACATGGCAGAGACTTATCTGCCGGCGTTCAGGGCTCTGGTGTGTGAAGCCGGTGTAGAGTCAGTCATGGGAGCCTACAACCGCACAAACGGTGAACCGTGCTGCGCAAGCGCCACACTGATGAAGCTCCTGAGAGATGATTGGGGCTTTGAGGGACACTTCGTCTCAGACTGCTGGGCGATCCGCGATTTCCATGAAAACCACAGAGTGACGTCAAATCCGCTGGAATCTGTAGCCATGG
>JAFZPO010000010.1 GCA_017550305.1 Clostridia bacterium | reverse complement strand
GCGGCATGGTGCGCGTCATAGTATTTCTCCGCGTAGTTGTATCCCGGGACGCCTATGATCTCCGCGCACTTCTGCGCGCCTTCCCAGGGCATATAATTGCTCCCGAAGGTCACATGCGCGTGGCGGCCGTCATGCTTATTCACTTCTTCCGCAAGACTCCGCGTCCACATCTGCCCGCGTTCCGAAGCGTGCATATCATAGATCTCGTTGCCGATCGACCACATGATCACTGACGGATGGCAGCGGTCGCGGCACACCATTGCCGCAACATCGTCCTTCCAGGTGTCCTTGAAGAACCGCGCGTTGTCATACGTTGTTTTGGGCAGCTCCCACATGTCGTACAACTCGTCGATCACCATCAGTCCCAGCCTGTCGCACAGGTCCAGGAACTGTCTTGCGGGCGGGTTGTGCGACGTGCGGATGGCATTGACGCCCATGTCTTTCATGAGCCTGAGCTGGCGTTCGGCCGCCTTTTCATGGAATGCCGAACCGAGCGCGCCGAGGTCATGATGCAGGCATACGCCCTGCAGTTTTATATGCTTCCCATTGAGATAGAAACCGCTGTCCGCACGGAATGCGGTCTCGCGGAACCCGATGCGCCTGACCTCGCGCTGGCAGTCCAGTGCCAGGCTCAGTGTGTACAGCGCAGGATTCTCCGGTGACCAGGGAATGATATCCCGTACCGTGATCTCCGCAGTGCCGTCCACAGAAAGCCTAGAGCCCGCGAGCACAGCGCCGCTGCTGTCACGGAGCTCCGCATACGGCAGCGCGTCTCCCGCGCCCTGAAGCTCGGCAGAGATCAGGAGCTTCCAGGCTTCATCCTCGCGCACGGTATCGATACGGAAGCCGTCCGGGACCATATGGCGCTCGGGCAGGATCAGCAGCTCTACGTCGCGGTAGATGCCCGAACCGGAATACCAGCGGGAGTTCGGGCTCATGTGCCGGATATGCACGGCGATCTCATGCTCGATGCCGTCCTCCAGGCCCTCAAGCTCTGTGAAGAACGGCGTGTAGCCGTAGCGGTGCGTACGGATGACTTCACCATCCAGCAGCACATCGGCATCTGTATATACACCGTCAAAATCGAGGAACACGCGCCTGCCCGCGATCCTGGACGCGTCCGGAGAGAACGCCTTAAAGTACCAGGCGTCCGCTGTCTCATACAGATCGGACACATTTTCGATCAGCCAGTCATGGGGCAGCGTCACGCAGCGCTTGGGCGCGCGTGCAGCCTCTTCATAGCTGCTTCCGGAGGGCAGTTTCACAAATTGCCATCCGTCATTCCACAGTTCATGCATCCGTTTCTGCTCCTTCCAGGCCGGGTTTTGAGTAACAACGGGGAGAAGCGCTGAGTACAACGCTTCTCCCCGCTCGGGAAAAGGCTTAGCGCCTTTTGCTCTATTCAGCTGTAAAAGCTGTATCCGGGATTATTTCTCGAACTTGTAGCCGGTCGCGGCTTCAAGCTTCTCAGCACGCTCGTCCATGATGGCTTCGCCGCCGATGCTCATGTAGTTCTCGACGCCTTCGTCATAGACCTTGTCAAAGTCTTCCACGGAAGCGGTGACAGCCTTGTTCAGGAAGGAGTCACGCTCGGTGCTCAGGGTAGTGCCGATGCCGACTTCAGCCTCGATGGCGGGCAGTACGAAGTGCGCGGGCACGCGGCCGCCGTTCATGGCGATGGCATAAGCCTGTTCCACGACAGCGGGCTCAACGGGAGCATAGCCGTAAGCGAAGCTGGCTTCGGTGTACTCGCCCAGATACTGGCCGTTGCAGGTCATGGTGAAGTCGATGTTGTTCAGGCTGGCCTGGTAGTTGGGATCGGCGGAGTCGACGGCCTTCATCATGTAGGCGCCGTTCTCGGCACGCTCATGGTTGATGCCTTCGGTACCGGTCTGCAGGGCCAGGATGGTCTCAGGAGAGGAGATGAAGTCCAGATAGAGCAGGCTGGCCAGGATCTCGGTGTTGGTAGAGGGGAAGCAGACCTTGCGGTCGACGGTGCTGCCCAGATACTTGCGGTAGACACCGGCATCGTTCTCGAAGCAGTCAACAGCCACGAACACGGCATCGGGGCCGACATTGCGCTTCAGGTTCGCGTCGATGGAGTCATCGCCGTTGCGGTAAGGATAGTCATAGTTGTGCTGGAAGGCACCCACGAAGCCGGCCTTCAGGTTGTCGTCCTCAGTGGTGTCGCCGCTGCCGTACAGAGCGAAGTCTTTCCAGACCAGGCCGTCATTGTACCACTTGTTCAGCAGGCGGATGGCTTCCTTGGCGCCGGGCAGGAACTGCTGGCGGTCATCATAGCCGCGGATGTAGAGCTCTTCGTCGGTGATGTCATCGGGCACGAAGGAAACGGTCAGGATGTTGTTGCGCCAGCCGATATCATAGCTGGTGGAGTAGGGAACCATGCGGCTCGCATCTTCGCCCAGCAGCAGCTCGGCGTTGTCACGGAAGGCGACCAGGCAGGCTTCGAATTCAGCCTTGGTGGTCGGCAGTTCCATGCCCAGCTTGTCCAGCCAGTCCTTGCGGATGAAGGTGTTGATGCGGGCGTTGTTGACCAGGCGGGTCTCCAGAGCCCACAGCTTGCCGGTCTCGGGATCCTGATCCCAGTAGATGTTGTCTTCGCCCAGCAGGTTGAACAGGTTCGGGATCGCATCCTTGTACTCTTCGATATAGGGCGCCAGGTCGATCATGCCGCCCATGTCGGCGTAGCTCAGGATGGTGGGATAGGAATAGGTGTAGCAGATATCGGGAGCTTCCTTGGCAGCAAGCAGGTTGCCCAGGTCATCCGGCTCGGTCCAGCGGCCGCCGACTACGAATTCGACTTCCACGTTGTACTTCTCGAGCATGCCCTTGCGGATGTAATCGGCGAAGGGGGACTTTTCGGGCTCGTTGTCGCCGCGCTGGAACAGGCGGACAGTGATCTTATGGGTCTCTTCAAACTTGTACGGGGAAACTTCTTCAGCGGGCTTTTCAGCAGCAGCCTTCGCGGCTTCCTCAGCGGCCTTGATCGCTTCCTCGGCAGCCTTCGCGGCTTCTTCCTTAGCGGCGGTCACAGCTTCTTCAGCAGCCTTCGCGGCTTCTTCGGCAGCCTTGGCGGCCTCTTCCTTGGCAGCGGTCAGCGCTTCCTCGGCGGCCTTCGCGGCATCCGCCGCGTCCTTCTTGGTCTTCTCCAGGTCGGCAGTGAGCTTGGACACGTTGTCAGTCAGGCTCGTTACCTGCTACTGCAGGTCCGCTTTCTGCCCATTGATAACAAAGCAGAAAACGATCGCCACGATGGCAATGACTGCCAATACGATGGGCAAAAGATTCTTTTTCACGTTGGTCTCCTCCTTATTTCTTGGCTATACGCCTTGAGTAACAGATTTAGCCCTTGACCGCGCCGATGGTGACGCCGGCCACGAAGTAACGCTGCAGCCAGGGATAGACGAGCAGGATCGGCACTGTCGCGAACATGACGCTGGCCATCTTGAGCGTTTCGCTCAGGCCCGGCATCGTGAAGCCTTCCTGCGCGGCAGCCTCGCCGCTGCTTGCGTTCGTCAGGATGTTGTACAGGTACAGCTGGATGGGATAGAGGTCACGGTTCGTCTTGATATACAGCAGCGCGTCCGAGAAGCCGTTCCAGCGGCCGACCGCATAGAACAGTGCCAGGGTGGCCAGGACGGGCTTGGAAAGCGGAAGGTAGATCTGCACCAGCGTGCGGATCGGGCCCGCGCCGTCGATCTCGGCGGCTTCGCGCAGGGACTCGGGAATGCCGTAGAAGCTCGAGCGCATGATGATCATGTTGTACACGCTCAGGCAGCTCGGGATGACCAGGACCCAGACCGTCTCCAGCATGTTCATGCTGCTCAGCATCACGTAGTGCGGGATCATGCCGGCGCTGAAGTACATCGTGAAGAGGATGAAGCCGTTGATGAACTTGCCGCCCTTGAGCTGGTCGTAGGTCAGCGGGTACGCGCAGATCACGGTCATGAACAGGCTCAGCAGCGTGCATCCGACCGTCAGCAGGGCCGTGTACCAGAGCGAGTGCACATACGCAGGCCTGCCCAGCACGGTCTTGTAAGCGTTGAAGTTGAAGCCCTTCGGCCAGAGCAGGACTTCATTGCGGATCAGGTACTCGGTGCTGGAGAGCGAACGCGCGAGCACGTTCAGCATGGGCACGAGGCAGACGAAGATCAGGATCAGGCACAGCGCGACGACCACGATGTCGCCGATGCGGGTCGATTTGGATTTGATCATGCTTCTCCCCCCTCCCTTACATGATGCCGCGCTCGCCGAAGCGCTTGGCAAGGAAGTTCGCCCCGAAGAGGAAGAGTACGCCGACCACGGACTGGAAGAGGCCCACAGCGGTCGTCAGGCTGAACTGGGAGCCGCCCTTGATACCCTTCTGGTAGATATAGATCGAAAGCACTGTCGATACGTTCGTGACCAGGTTATTCGTCAAAGCCAGCGGACGGTCGAACTCGCTGCCCAGGATGTAGCCCAGGCGCATGATCAGCAGTACGATGATCGTGGGGCGCAGGCCCGGCAGCGTCACGTGCCAGATGCGGCGGAAGCGTCCGGCGCCGTCCACGGCGGCTGCCTCGTACAGTTCCGGGCTGATGCTGGTCAGCGCTGCCAGGTAGATGATCGTGCCCCAGCCAGCCTCCTTCCAGATGCCCAGCGCGATGTACGAGCCGATCCACCATTTCTCCTTGCTCAGGAAGGGAAGCACTGCGTTGGGGTCGCCCTTCATCTGCTTGTAGAAGATGTTGATCAGGCCGTCATTGTCCGCCAGCAGGCGCAGCGCGAGGCTGGCGATGATAATCCAGCTCAGGAAGTGGGGCAGGTACAGCACAGTCTGCGTGAACTTCTTGAAGCGCTTGAAGGCCAGCTCGTTGAGCAGCAGCGCCATGATGATGGGCGCCGGGAAACCGCAGACCAGGTCAAGCAGGTTCAGCGTCACGGTATTGCCCAGGGCGCGGCGGAACAGCTTGTCCTTGAAAGCCTTAATGAACCATTCAAAGCCGTTGTTCTTGGCCCAGTCCACCTGCCACGGCGGCAGGATGATGTTGTTCTTCTTGAAGGCCATCAGGATGTAGGCCATGGGGATGTAGCGGAAGATGATGAAGAACGTAACGGGCAGCGCCAGGAGCAGGTACAGAGTCCCGTACCGGTGCATATAGGTAGAAAACGCTCTGCCTCTCCTGCCCGGCTTTGCGGTATTGATAGTCTTCTCTGCACGTGCAGTCTTCAAACCGGATCCCTCCGTTCGGTCATATTCAATCAGGACCAGATATCTATAAATACCGAAACACACTGCCAGCGGCAGTTTCTGTGCAATTCGGCTGATTCTGATTTCATTTTATCGGCTCAAAGCAAACAATGCTAATCAAAAACGGGCATACGCTTCTCAGATATTGCTATTTTCCATTCTTCTTCACTGCCTTTCATGGCAATTATTAAGGAATAATTACGGAAAACAGCGGAATCCGAGTGGCGGAATGCTCGTGTGTTCTGGGTATAACGTTTTCGTAAATGACAATATTTGAAGGACTATTTAATGGCGGCCCTGTCGCATCGTGCGGTACTGCGTCGGCGTAACGCCCTCATACTGCTTGAAGACGCGGTTGAATGTCGCGATACTGCCAAACCCCGCGCGGCTGGCGACCTCCGTCATGGAAAGATCGGCCTCGCTCAGCAGCTGCCTGCAGAGCATGACGCGCTGGCGGAGGAAGAAATCATAGAAGCTCATCCCCGTATACTCGCTGAAGATGCGCGCGAAGTGATACTTGCTGTAGCCGGAATACGCGGCCATGCCGTCAAGCGTCAGCTGCTCGCTGCAGTGCTCAGTGATATACGCATAGACGTCGAGCAGTGTTTCGTTCATGTGCTGCCGGCGGTCGCTCTGATCTGTTTCCTGTCGCTCCACCAGCCAGCGCGCGACATGGATCAGGAACAGGTCGATCCAGGCGCAGATGGCTGCCGGCTCCATGATCCCCCGCTTGTCATGCTCGGTCACGGCATGGAGAAGGTAATCGACAGCGGTATCCAGGATCTTGCCGTCTGTCTCAGGACGCAGGTGCACACAGGGATAGAAGAAATGCTGCATCGCGGACAGGCCTTCGGCCATGTCCACCACTTCATGATCCACCATGAAGATATAGCGCGTGCCTTCCGGCGGCGCCAGGATCTCATGCACGACACCGGACGGGATCACGAGGACCTCGCCGGGCTGCATCTCATACCGGTGATTGTCTATGATGGCGGCATAGCTTTCCGTGATCGGCAGAATGATCTCGAACTTGCGGTGCCAGTGCGCGGGATAGTCGTCCGGCTCGGCGTTCGGATAGATGCGGACAGGGCTGCTGTCATGATGATCCAGCTGCCGCAGGCTTGCAAAAGACCTTTCCATATCCCGCTTTCCTCCCGTATTTCTTCTGCTCAGATTATATTATCCCCGCAAATGCTTGTCAAACAATGCTTGATTTTTCAAAACTGCTCTGTATATAATCAAGCAAACAGACGCTTTGGAGGGATGCATTATGGAAATGACGCTCCGCTGGTACGGCACCGGCTTTGACACTGTTACCCTTCGGCAGATCCGTCAGATCCCCGGTGTGACAGGCGTGATCTCAACGCTTTATGATACCGCGCCCGGTGAAGTATGGCCTCAGGAGCGCATCCATGCGCTGAAGGAAGAGATCGAAGCGGCAGGCCTGCGCCTGTCCGGCATCGAAAGCGTCAATGTGCATGATGCCATCAAGGTCGGCTCGCCGGACCGTGAGCAGTATATCGACAATTACAT
>JAFZPO010000067.1 GCA_017550305.1 Clostridia bacterium | reverse complement strand
GGGAAATCGTCATCAGGGCAACAAGGACCAAGGCCAGTAAGCGCTTCATGATGGTTACTTCCTTTCTTTTCTTTAGAGAAATGAGAGACTATTTTCTTCGCTCCTCCGCTTTTCCCGAAAAAAGCAAAGGATGCGATCAGAAACGTAAGGCAGTGCGTATCATCCCTTCAGGGATCCGACCATGATACCCTTGGTGAAGAATCTCTGCAGGAAGGGATATACAGCCAGAATAGGCGCAATCGTAATGAAGATGGCAGCGTATTTCAGGCTCTGTCCCACCAGCGCGGAATCGGTGGAAGTATCGGTAGCCTGAGAGGAAAGAACGATATTGCGCAGGATCATCTGCATGGGGAAGTCCGCTTTGTTGTCCATGTACAGCAGAGCAGGCATGAATTCGTTCCATTTGCCTACTGCGTAGAAGAGGACCATGCTCGCCACTACCGGCTTTGAGATGGGCATGATGATCGCCAGGAACGTCTGCATGTCGTTGGCGCCGTCCAGGTTGGCGGATTCGTAGATCTCTTCCGGGATGTTCTGGAAGAATGTACGCATGATCACCATGTTGTACACATTGATGGCAGTGGGCAGAAGGATCGCAAAGATGGTGTTCTTCAGATGCAGTGAGAATACCACCATGAAGTTGGCGACCATTCCCACGTTGAAGAGCATGGTGAAGATCACGAGGAAGTTGAAAAAGCGGCGTCCAAAGAACTTGGGACGGGAAAGCGGGTACGCGCACAGTGCCGTCATAAACACGGCCAGCGCTGTGCCCAGACTCGTATACTTGATGGTATTCCAGTATGCGTGCGGGACGGAAGTGTCGCTGAGAAGCGAACGGTAGGTATAAAGTGTCCATCCTTTGGGCCAGAATTTCACCTGTCCGCGAAGGACATAAAAGCCGCTGGAAAGGGATACTGCCAGCATATGGACCAGCGGGAAGAGGACAAAGAAGCAGAACAGAATGAGCAGGATGGTGTTCAGGATACCGAAAGCCCGGTCGCCCGAAGCCTGGCGGACCTTGGTCCCGTGATGATGGCTGACATGATTGGTTACCATGATCCCACCCCCTTACCAAAGACTGGTCTCGCCGATCTTCTTGGCTGCCTTGTTGGCGGCGGTGACCAGTACCAGGGACAGTATTCCCTGGAAGAGGCTGATCGCGCAGCCGTAGGAGTAGTCAGCAGTCAGAATGCTGCGGCGGTACAGATAGGTGGAAACCACGTCAGCGGTCTCGTAAGTCGAGCCGGTATACAGCAGCAGGATCTTTTCGTAGCCGATATCCAGCATGCGGCCGATGGTCAGCAGCAGCTGAATGGAGATTACGGATGAGATCCCCGGCAGGGAAATATGCAGGATCTGCCTCCAGCGGCTGGCTCCATCGATCTGCGCGGCCTCATAAAGTCCCGGATCGATGCTGCTCAGGGACGCAAGATAGATGATCGAGCCCCAGCCGGCAGTCGACCAGACTTCGGAAACAATGTAGATCACACGGAAAGCAGCAGGATCGGTCAGGTATGTCTTGGTTTTTCCCGTGATCGCACGAAGAACGACCGTGATCATGCCGTCGGAAGAAAGCATGGTGGTGATCAGGCCGCAAACTGCTACAGTGGAAACAAAGTAGGGCATATAACTGACGGTCTGCACTATTTTGCGGAAGTATTTTACACGGTGTTCGTTGATCAGAAGTGCCAGCAGGATCGGAATGGGGAAGGAAAAGACGATCAGGTACAGGTTCATGACCAGGGTGTTACGTACCAGTTTCCAGAAGTATGAATCAAACAAAAACTGCTCGAAATACTTCGTGCCCACCCAGCGGCTTCTCCATATGCCTTTCACCGCGCTGAATTTTTTGAAAGCAATGATCAGCCAGGTCATGGCGCCGTATTTGAAAATGACAAAATAAACAAGGGGAAGCAGGAACATCAGGAGCAGCCATCTGCTTTCGATCAAATGCTTGACCCATTTTTTCTTCCTCTTCGGCACAGCGCGGACTGTCGACATCAGATCAGCACACCTCTTTTCATTCTGAATATTCAATTAGGCGTGGGAGCTGTTCTGTATTACTGAACAGATATTCCATAATTCATTATACAGAATCTTCCCTGCCATTGTCAAGCAAACGATTTTTAATTTGGGAATCTTATTCCCATATATGCTATATTCCTTCATATGATATTATTATATCAGGAATCCGGCAGTTTTTTGAATTGCTTATTGACACAGGATATTTCAGGGTATAAAATATCATTGTTCAGCAATACTGAATTACGTGCAGTAGACGTGGCCGATGACAAATACATATATGCGAGGAGGAATCACAATGGCAGTCGCACATCAGGCAGGGCTATGGCCGGTCATGCTAACGCCCTTTACTCATGACGGCGAAGTTGATTATTCATCCCTGGAGAGGCTGATCGATTGGTATGAAAAGAAAGGGGTCGACGGTTTATTCGCCGACTGCCAGTCCAGTGAGATCTTCTTTCTCAGTCTGCGGGAAAGAACGGAACTAGCTTCCTTTATCAAAAAGCATGCGCATGTGCCGGTCATTGCTTCCGGCCATGTATCCAATGCCTTCTCAGACCAGCTGGAAGAACTGAAAGCGATCGCTACGACCGGTGTTGACGCACTGATTCTGATCACCAACCGTCTGGTCCATGCCGGCAGGCAGCAGGAAAGCATAATGCCAAGGGTACGGCAGATCATGCGGGAGATCCCGGATATCCCCCTGGGGTTCTATGAGTGCCCGTATCCCTTCAAGCGCCTGATCACCCTCGATGAATTGAAGGAATGTGCGGAAACAGGCCGGTTCTCCTTCATGAAGGATACCTGCTGCGATATTGCGACCATCAGACAGCGGCTCGCGGTATTGTCCGGTTCAGGCTTTGGGCTGTACAATGCCAACACCACCACATGCCTTGAATCCGTCCGCGCGGGCGCTGCGGGATTCTCCGGGGTCATGCTCAACTTCCATCCTGAATTGTATCGCTGGATGCTTGACCATGTATCTGATCCAAAGGCAGATTTAATCCAAAGCTTCCTGACTGTTTTCTCCGAGATCGAACGTCAGTATTATCCGGTCAATGCCAAATTCTACCAGACAGAGATCGCGAAAGTGTTCTCTGACCCCTACACCCGTTCTATCCCTGCCGAAGGGCTTACGGAAACTTTCAAAACAGAGGTGCGTCACCTGAACGCGGCTGCCGAATGGCTGTGGAATCAGCTGTGATCCGTCTGAAAAAGGCTCCCGAAAGAAGGAATGAGAATGCCCAAAGACAACACGGTTAAGTCCCTGAAAAGGGCCATTGCTGTATTGGACTGTTTCTCCCAGAAAGAGCCCGAATTGGGAGTTACTGAGATCGCCCGGAAGCTCGATATGCAGAAAAGCACGATCTTTAACATTCTAACCACGTTTCAGGAATCGGGCATCCTGATAAAAAACCCATCCAACAACAAATATCAGCTGGGATATAAGCTGCTCCATCTAAGCTATATCATCAACAGCGGCATCAGCATTCGGGAAGACTTTCTTCCCTTCATGAAAGAAATTGCCAATGCCACAGGAGAAGTATGCTACTTTGGCCTGCTGGATGGTCTGGAAGTTCTGTATATCGACGCTGTTTACCCCATGACTCAGCTGCAGGCACGCAACATTCTCGGGGAACGTGCACCGCTTTATTGTACAGGGCTTGGAAAAGCAATGCTCGCCAATCTCAGCGAAGAACAGATAAACGAAGTATTATCCGGTCCTATGCCCCCGTTTACCAAGTGCACTATTACTGATCCTGATGTCCTGCGGATCGAGCTTGAAGAGATTCGGCAGAACGGTTTTGCGGTGGACAACATGGAGCACGAATTCGGCATACGCTGCGTAGCAGTGCCCGTCTTCGGGTTAAGCGGGAAAATACTCGGTGCAGTCAGTGTATCCGGACCTTCCCCCAGGTTTGACCCTCCTACCATTGTAAGAACTGCAGCCATCATCACCGAAAAGTTGAAGACCCTGCAGCGCTGCTACTGATCCCGGTCCATCAGATGATCAGAGACATCTCCAAACAATTGTCGATTTGCCTGAATGATCTAAGAACGTGTTGCGCAGACAGTTTCCCCTTCGGAGCTGTTAATAATACACGCAAGAAATAAAGGAGGAAGAATCATGAAACGCACGGTTTGCTTGTTGCTCGCTTTAATCCTGACATTGCTTCTCCTTCCTGCGGGAGCGGAAGTCGCCTTGCCGATTTCCAAGGAACCGATCACACTGAGTGTCTGGTTCATGGATATCAACGGCGACTGCTCCGATCTGAACAGCAGAGCGATCTGGGATTATGTCGAAGAAAAGACCAATATTCGCCTGGATATCACTGTTTTTTCCGTGACTCAGCAGGAAGCGCTGAACCTGCGTATGTCAACGCTGGATGAGGCGCTCCCGGATATCATCATGCGTCACGGCATTCCCGAGAACCTGATCTACGATGCCTATGAAGGCGGCTTCATCATCGAACTGACAGATGAACTGCTCAAGGAGAATGCGCCGTTCTGGGCAGCCTTCCTGGAAGAGCATCCCGAATCCGATTACCGCATCAACGGCAAGCGTCTGGAAGTTCTCGAGATCAACTATGATGCTTCCGTAGGCAATCTGCGTGACCAGCTGCTCATGAACAAAGTCTGGCTGGATGAGCTCGGATTGAAAGTGCCTACCACTACGACTGAACTGAAAAACGTGCTCCAGGCCTTCAAGGATCATGCTGGCGAAGGCTCCATCCCCGCTGAAGCGTTCCCCTACTACTACCAGTGGGATCAGCATATCACCAGTCCCTTTGATGTACTCGCTTTCTGGGGAATTCCCACCCGCAGGAACCACTGGCTGGCTGTTGAGGACGGCAAGGTGATCTATCAGGGCGTAAATCCCGCCATCAAAGAGCCCCTCAAGTATCTCCGTGAGCTGTATGAGCTGGGTCTGACCCCCGCCGAGTCCTTTACCGATGACCGTCAGACCTCCATTGCCCGCACGACTTCCGAGACTCCGTACATCGGCTTCTTTGGCAACTACAATAACCCCAACCCCTCCATCTATATTCCCGTCGCTCCCATGGATACCGAAACCGGAGTGAAGCCCATCATGCGTAAGCAGGAGTTCAGCTATACGACCAGCCGCTACTTTATGCTGACCAGCAGCAACAAGTACATTGCCGAGTCCCTGCGTCTGATCGACTGGCTCTCTACGGATATTGAAGCACTGACCAACATGGCATACGGAATGCGCGGTGTACGCTGGGACTACGACGAGAACGGCCTGGTCCAGCCGTATACGAATGAACAGACCGAGGCCAAGAAAGCTGAGCTTGGTGAAGAAGAGTACATCCGTCAGGGCGCCGGTGAGCTGCCGACCATCAAGGCGGATTATTACTTCAGTCACTATCATGATGTGCTCGCAGACGATCCCAACAGCCGTCAGTGGGCATACCAGAACATCTATAAGAACTATGTCTGGGAAGGTTATAACTACGTTGAAGCTTCCACCGGTGATCCGGATCTGGATCAGCGCAGGAAGGACCTGGCAACGGAGCTGACCAATCTGCGCACGACGACGCTCGCTGGCTGGGTCACCGGCAAGGGTGATATCGATGCTGAGTGGGACGCCTATGTTGAGCAGATGAACAAGCTCGGTCTGCAGGAATACCTCGAACTGTGCCAGCGTGGATATGACACGCTTGGCTGGAACTAATCTTTTCTGAGTCTTGCTCCGGCAGTCATGTACTGCCGGAGCAAGCCCGTTTTATGCAAGAAATGAGGCGATGTCCTTGATTAAGAATTCCGAATACAGAAGACATACCGCCAAAATGCTCAGGAAGATAACACGCAACTGGGAGCTTTACTTATTCATGCTTCCGGTCGTATTGCTTCTGTTCCTTTTCCATTACATGCCGATATACGGCGTTCAGATCGCGTTCCGCGAGTATAAGAGTTTCCGCGGCATCTGGGGCAGCCAATGGGTCGGGCTCAAGCATTTTCAGAGGTTCACCAATCTGAACATGTTCCCCAAGCTCATGCGCAACACGATCCTTCTGAGCGTATATCAGCTGCTGGCCGGTTTCCCGCTGCCGATCCTGCTGGCCCTTGCTTTGAATGCCTGTGCCGCGCCACGCTTCAAGCGGATCGTTCAGACGGTCACATATGCACCGCATTTTATCTCCATGGTCGTAATCGTCGGTATGCTGAACCTCTTTTTCGCCCCTTCTACCGGTATTATCGCCATTCTTCTCCGTAAGATCAATCTCCTCAATGGCAACCTGACCACGCTCATGAGTGCAAGCTCATTCCGCCATCTCTACGTATGGAGCGGAATATGGTCAGGCCTGGGCTGGAACAGCATCGTATATCTAAGCGCCCTTTCCGGTGTCGATCCCTATCTTCATGAAGCTGCTATCGTTGACGGCGCTACTAAGCTGCAGCGCTGCCGTCACATCGATCTCCCCTGTATCGCTCCGACAATCGTGATCCTTCTCATTCTGCGTATGGGCAATATGGTCGATATTGGTTTCCAGAAAGCCTACCTTATGCAGAACAGCATGAACCTGGATGTCAGTGAAGTACTAAGTACTTATGTTTATAAACAAGGTCTTCAGAACGCGCAGTACAGCTATTCAACCGCTGTCAACCTTTTCAATTCCGTCATTAATTTCTTCCTGCTGATCAGTGTGAACGCGTTCTCACGCAAGGTCAGCGAAATGTCGCTCTGGTGAGGTGACATTATGGCAAACCATACTAAAATCCGCCGTATCCGTTCCGACCTGATCTTTGATATCACAGTCAATGCTATTCTGGCATTGCTGCTCCTGATCGTTGCCTATCCCCTGTGGTTCGTGATCATCGCTTCTGTCAGTGATCCCACTGCAGTTTCCTTCGGCAAGGTCATTGTCTGGCCGGTTGGCTTTTCTCTGGAAGGCTACAAAGAGGTCGTGAATTATCCTTCCATCTGGCGCAGTTATCTGAACACGATCATTTATACGCTCTGTGATGTCGGACTTACCACTGTTGTAACCGTCATGGCCGGGTATGCCCTGTCGCGCAGGGATTTCGTCGGCAAAAAGCTGTTTGTCATATACATGACCATCACCATGTTCTTCTCCGGCGGCCTGATCCCAACTTATCTGACTGTCAGAAGCCTTGGATTGATGGACAAATGGCCTATCGTATTCCTGCTGGGCTGTGTCAGTGTGCGCAACATCGTGATCGTACGCACTTTCATTCAAAGCAATATCCCGGAATCACTGGTGGAAGCCGCCTTCCTGGATGGCTGCAGCCATACGAAATTCCTGCTGTGGGTCGTAGTACCGCTGTCGCTGCCTGTCATCTCAGTCATCGCGCTGTTCTCCGCTGTCGGGCAATGGAACAGCTGGTTCAATGCCATGATCTATCTGCGCGACGAGAACATGATGCCGCTTCAGATCGTGCTCCGCAATCTGCTGGTCAACCAGACCGCCATGATGCGTGATGTGCTCGAGACAGGTGGCAATAATGACCTGGCACAGGCGCAGAAGGCGCTGTCCATGAAGTATGCGCTGATCATAGTCGCGACACTGCCGATCATGTGCGTATACCCCTTCCTGCAGCGTTTCTTTGTGAAGGGTATGACAATGGGCTCTATCAAAGGCTGATATCGGAGGTCAGAACATGAGCAGGATTGAACCACTTGCCAATGACTTTATCACTATATACAGATCTGATTCAGACAATGGAGAATACTGCTATACTCCCGGAATCTGTGTTCTTCCGAACGGCCGCGTAATCGCAACGATCGATCATAAAGGACCTGAAGTACCTGCAGAAGAGACTGGCATGGTTTTTATTTCAGATGATGCCGCGCATTTCCGCAGGACCGGTTTCTTCCCGCTCGTACATGCACGCCCTTTCGTTGCGGGAAACAGTGTCTATATTATCGGCCAGCGTAAGCAGCTTGGCATTCTACGCTCAGATGACTGGGGCGAGACCTGGGGACCTGTTTCCTGGCTGACTGAGCCGGAACCGGAAGGCTGCTCCTGGGGCTCTTCTGCCATGAATGTCTGGTATACCGAGGACCGCGTCTATCTGGTCATGGATCACAAAGTGGCACCCGACTGCAAAGCCTGGCCGGTAGCCGCACAGGCGCCTGTCCTCATGCGTGCAAACATCCATGATGATCTTCTGAAAAGAGAAAGCTGGACGTTCGCCTCAGAAATGTTTTTCAGGGATGTCATCGACCAGGATACGCTGGATTACTTTGGCATTCCCTTCTTTCAGGTCCCCCGCGGCGGTGTAATCGACACAGCGGAAGGCCATGTCGGTCTTGCCGGAAAAAAGCGAATCTGTGCTCCGATTGGATGGCTCGAAACGAATGTTGTCCGGATCATGGATGAAAAGCACTACTGGTATGATCCCAAAGGGCGCACTTATCATCTGCTGGCGCGTGCACATACAGGCGGCAGCGGGTATGGCTGCATCGTAAAAGTAGTTGAGAAAGATGATGGGACCATGGAGACATGCTTTGAGCATGTGCCCTCCGGCCGAAGGATTGTCTTCCTGCCGATACCAGGCGGACAGATGCGTTTTCACGTCCTGTATGATGAAGTCACACATTTATACTGGCTGCTGAGCACACAGGCAACGGACAGCATGACGCGTTCCGAGCTTTTGCCCGAAGACCGGTATAATCTTCCTAACAATGAACGGCGGCGCCTCGTACTGCATTTTTCCAAAAACCTTGTGGACTGGTGCTTTGCGGGTCTGGTTGCCATTGGCAACAGTGAAAAAGAAGCGCGGCATTATGCAAGCATGGCTATCCGCGGGGATGATCTGCTGATATTCAGCCGTTCAGGTGATCAGCGTTCCCGTGATGCACACGACGGCAACATATCCACCTTGCACATTGTAAAGGACTTCCGCAGTCTCGTTTACTGATCTTAATAGAAAAGCAGGAGATATCATGAAGGGAATCACGAGTTGGAATCAAACGCCATATAAACCATTGAATACGCCTGCATTGCACAGAGAGTTCTTTATCTGCCAGCTGCAGCCTTTTGTCAATGGTTTCTCTGCAGCGTATCGTGACAGTCTGCAGTGTAGTCATACACTGCTGTACCGTGTCCGCGGTGAAGGTGAATGGCAGGAGATGTCTGCAGAAACCTCTCCTGTTCGTGTCACAGGATTACAGGACGGTACAGATTATGAGATCATGATCCGCCGCGACGTGACCAGTGAAACAACGCTCATTCGTCTGCTGCGCACAGGAGAACCCATTGGAACTGTCATCAATTACCTGCATCCGGAAGATACTGTTTATGCTTTCTCCGGTCATTGTCTGTGCAGCCCAAGTATCGTTAAACTGCCCAGCGGACGTTTGATCGTCTCAAATGACATCTATGCAGCACAGCAGGCACAAAATCTGACCCTGCTATTTGAATCCTGCGACAATGGTGAAACATGGCAGTATCTGACAGAGCTTTATCCCTGTTTCTGGGGAAAGCTGTTCCTGCACAATGGCAGGCTGTACATGCTCGGCATGGCCTGCGAATACGGTGATCTGCTCATAGGTGTTTCAGATGATGAAGGCCGTACCTGGAGCGCTCCGGTCCGTCTGTTCAATGGTACTAATGCCAGAGAGATCGGCCCGCATAAGGCACCAATGCCTGTGATCTCATACAACGGTATGCTGTGCACTGCCATCGATTATGGCTCCTGGAAATATAACGGTCACGAAAGCTGTATCCTGTCCATAGATGAAAACGATGATCTTCTTTGCCCCGAAAACTGGCATCTGACAGAGCCTTTGCCGTTTGATCCTTCTTGGCAAGGTCTGCCTGAAGGACCCATGAAAGGCTGTCTAGAAGGCAATGCTGTCGTCTCACCAGACGGAGAACTGTTCAATATCCTGCGGCTGCAGCAGAATGACGCTGTCCCTAACGGCGGAAATGCGGTTGCTCTGAAGTTCATAGATAAAGATTCGCCGCTTGAGTTTAAACGAGTCCTGGATTTCCCGCTTGGTGCAAACAGCAAGTTTGTCGTTCTGCAGACAGGCAGTCTGTATATCGCAGTTGGTAATGAATACTTCAGTGAAAAGATACCAAAGGCGCGTACAATACTGTCCGCGGCAGTATCAAAAGACCTGATCCATTGGCAGATTGCAGAGCGGATCGTAGACGTTCGGGATAGGGACTGCACTTCGGTCGCTTTCCAATATCCGGATGCAATGCTTGATGGAAATGACTTGCTCGTTGTCTCACGGACGGCCATGAATGGCGCAGAAAACTTTCACAACAACAATATGATTACTTTCCATAGGCTATCTGGTTTCATTGATCAAGTCGTCCACAACTAAATGACCAGAAGCTGAATACTGGGCTATGTTTGCTGTGTAAAAGTGGCATACTTGCACTTCCCCCCCACATAGTCAAAAAGGCACCGTCCCTCATGATCTTTTCAGACCATTTGGGGGCAGTCCCTCTTTGGTTTTATGTATAATTCATCGGCTTATTTACATATCAATCGCTTTCTCGTTGAGAAGAAACTTTTCGAGATCAATGAAAAGCCATTACTTGCAGGTTACTGTTCAAGGTGATACGATTGTCATAACGGTAAACGGTGCGATAGCACTGAAAACTATAGATCCTAGTCCTCTGCCTCCCGGTGGTGTCGGTTTTGATGTTTCCGGCCCGGGAAGCGCATCATTCAAGCTCCTCGCTGTTCATGGTAGATGACGGTATATACTTGAAAACCCGAACAGGAAATCACAAAATATATAAATACAGTGATAAAGCATCATTATGCCGTGATATCAGACAATTCTGACTATCGATACATTCAATTAACAGGAGGCATATATGGCAGACCATTACAATACGTTCAGTCTGAAACATTTTGCCGGCATAGTAGCCGATTGTATGGATATTCCGCTACCAGAAAGCTATGCGCCCGGTATTCCTTGGGTCAGCAATATCCTGCTTGCACGCCTAGGCGGTACTGCAGACCGTGCGGTTCTCTATCATGCAGATGCTGTAGGACAGTATATCTGGCAGCAGTATACCGATCTGTTTGCTCCCATATATCAACACACTAGTCTAGCGCTACCCTTCACGAGCACAGTGGAATCCGTCACGCCCGTTGCGCACGCTACTATGTATACCGGTCTGGAGCCACCCGAACACGGGATTCAGACCTATACACGCCCACAGCTGACCTGCTCTACATTGTTTGATGTCCTGCTGGAACAGGGAAAACGGGTAGCTATCGTTGCGCAGGCAGATTCCACGTTCCTGCATATCTTTGCCGGCCGCGAGCTTGATTACTTCGAGTGTCCCAACGCCATCTCAGTCCAGGAGAAATCACTGGAACTGATCGCCAAAGACCAATATGACGTCATTAGCATCCATACCTTTGATTATGACAACGCCGCGCACGCCTACGGCCCTGAATCCAAGGAAGCGCTCAATGCCGTTTCCCTGGAAGCGGAAGGCTTCCACCGTCTGGCAGAAGCAATGGAGGAGTACCGCGGAAAGCATAAGACGCTTATGACCTATTCTCCCGATCACGGGCAGCACCTGACTGCCGGCGGCCGGGGAAGCCACGGCAGCAAGATGATCGAGGATATGAACATCGTGCACTTCTTCGGCACGATCGTCTGAGCATCATAGCAATCGAGTAGGAGGGGGTGATTAGCCCCCGTCCTCTCACCGCACCGTACGTACCGTTCGGTATACGGCGCGTCCAACACAGTCAGATTGAATGGACTCGTAGGCAAGGGAGAGATCAAGGTATCCTGCGCTTGCGAGTCTTTCGTTTGTAATGGCCCTTTTCACGGCTCCGGTTTCCACCGTAAACCAATATCCGCGTCTGCAATTTGCAGCCATCCATGCATATCTTTCTGGGATGCCCAGTTTTCGCAGGTTTCGGAATTTGGTTTTCGGTTTCTTCCATTGTTTCCAGATATACATGCGAAATCTTCTTCGTAGCCAGCCGTTCCATTCTGCCATCGTATTCTTCATATCTGCAATGGCATAATAGTTCAGCCAGCCCTGCGTATAGCATTTCACTTCTGTCATAACATCCCGGACGTTTCTCCCACGGTTTCGCTTTGTGAGCTCACGTAGCTTGTTCTTGGCTTTCAGCAAAGACTTCTGGTGTACCCGGATAAACAGCCCGTCCTTACCTTTGCCGTACGCAAACCCCAGAAACTTGAATTTCTTCGTTGCGTTGACCTTGGCAATGT
>JAFZPO010000066.1 GCA_017550305.1 Clostridia bacterium | reverse complement strand
CCAGTGCTTTATTGATATCGACTTCTCTTTGAATTGCTTTCGCTTCGTATGTGTACTGTATTTCAAAGAACCTGGCATGGTTCCGGGGAATGATCCGGATCTCCTTGATCTTTTTCCCGGCGAGTATAGGCGGAATCGTGATCGTGACAGGGGCATGGTCTTTCCTGAAACTGTTCGAATACGGGATCACCAGCTTATTGTCCTTCAGACGCACGAATCCGATGACCAGTGTGGTATAGCCGTCCTTTGGCAGATAACGCGGAAGCTTGCAGTCTTTCTGCGGATACCCGCCTTTCCTTGCAAGTTCCAGCAAACCGAAGAATGATTTGAAGCTTCCGTCCACTTCCTTCAGGATCTGCTGCGCCATGTTGGAATTGAGCATCTTGTAATTCGGACTGTCTTTCAGCAGATGGTAGTTGCTGACGTACTGCAGATACCCGTTCCCCGCAAAGAAATGCTGCCGGACATTATAGATCGCCTGATTCGTAAGGTCCTTTCCCGCGCGGCACAATCTTTTCAATGTCTGGTACTGTTCTTTCGACAGGTGGTTTATCTGCTGTCTTACTGTAAGATACACTGCTTATTCACCTCCTCCCTCTGCTGCTCGGATAACTCCTGCAACTGTATTATACACTTATTCTTCCAGAAACACATCTAAAAAGCAAACCGTATCTCATGATTGAAATCACGAGTGTTGGTTTGCTAATTCATAAAACTGGCTTTCGAGCTAGTGCATGTATATTGCGGGTCATATTTGTGCCATATAGAGCATTCCTTTATCAGGTTTTTCGATAAGCGTATCAGGCAGATGCTGACAAAACTTACAATGAGGCATTTCTATCCTGTAAATCCCCTGTTTTTCCAATTGTAAACACCCGCGCTGCATGTCTTGCTGTAAGCAGTAAAATAACCTATAATAATTATCAAATACGGCTGGCAAAGGGGGTGACAGTTCACGCGCAGACGTAGTATAATGAAATATCTGCTGTTTTTAACGGCACTGCTGATGGCCGTAGCTGTCATCGTCTTCTTTTTCTTTCACGGAAAAGGGTCGAAGGAAACGGGGCTCAGGGCAGCTAAGGCAGCAGACGGGCTCGATCATTACATGTATGAGCTCGTGTTCCGTCCCGAATCGGATGAACTTGCTGTGACACTGACGCTGCAGTATACGAACCGCACCCAGGATACTCAGAGCGATATCGTCCTGCGCACCTGGGCCGGCGCTTACCAGCAGTATGAGACGAGCCCCGCATCCATCGATGAACTCTTTGATTCCTGTTATCCGGAGGGTTTCTCTGAAGGCGGGATCAGCATCGAGGGCGTATGGTGGAACGATACGATCGTATCGTATTCGTTCGATGACGAGGCATCGACCGTGCTCAGGGTTCCTGTCGGTGCAATTGCAGCGGATGAGAGCGGCAGACTGCGGCTCAGATGCCGCATTCAGGTCCCGCACTGCGCGCACAGGTTCGGCGAATCGAACGGTATCTATCAGTTCGGGAACGCGCTCCCTGTCCTCTCCGTATGGCAGGACGGCGTATGGCACACGGATGAGTACTGGCCCATCGGCGACCCGTTCATGAGCGAATGCGCGAATTACGATGTCACGCTCAGCGTCCCTAAAGGCTGGATGTGCGCGGCAACCGGAAGCAGCACTTCAAAGTCATCCGGAGACCGCACGCTCTTCTCCTTCCATGCGGATGCCGTACGCGAGTTTGGCTTCGCGCTTTCGGACAAATGGCAGAAGGCTGAGAAGAAAGCCGATGGCATCACGGTTTCCGCTTATGCGCTGTCAAAGGACGGTGCGAAGAAAGCTGCCGAATATGCCGTGAAAGCACTCCGCTACTGCGCATCGCATTACGGGGACTATCCCTACAGTACCTTTACTGTCTGCAGCATCGGTTTCCCGTTCGGCGGCATGGAGTACCCGCAGCTGGTCATGGTCAGCAATTCCTGTTTCGAAAAGAATTCTTCGGACACGCTTGAACTGACGCTCGTCCATGAGACGGCGCACCAGTGGTTCTATGCCCTGGTCGGCAGCGACTCCTTCAACCAGCCCTGGCAGGACGAAACGCTCTGCGAGTACACCGTCCTCGGGTACGTAAAGGAACGCTACGGAACGGACTCCTTCCAGGCGCTGCGCGCTACGCGCGTCGATGCCGCGATGCAGGATCCCCTGCCCCTCGCCGTTACGCCCGGTTCCCCGATCTCCTATTATTCCTCGTATACAGCCTATTCGTCCGTGGTCTACGGGCGCGGGACCGCGTTCCTGCTGGACGCGGATGAAATGACCGGTAAGGTCGATGCCGCACTCAAAGCCTATTGTGACAGATATGCTTTCAGGATCGCCTCGCGCGATGACCTTCTTACAACGCTCTGTGACAGCTGTGAAGCGGACCTTTATCCCCTGGCTGTCGATTATCTTGACACACTGATGTGATCTTTTTTCGGAGAGTAAACATGATGAAAAACAGCATTCGTATCCTGTTTGTCGTTCTGATCGCGCTGATGCTTCTTTCGCTTCCGCTGCTTATCCCCAGCGGCTCCATCCTCAGCGATTATCAGGATCAGTGGATGGACTGGTCCTACAGCATCCTCCGTGTCGCGAACGCCGAGGAGCCCGCAAAGCTGCCCATCGACCTGACGCCCGGCATGCAGCCCAATCCGGACGCCTATACGGAAGACAGCTATGAAGACGCGTCGATCAGCGTGAAGATCGAGCATTATGTAGATGAGGAGAAGAATCTCTCCTTCCGCATCGCGTATATCAAGATCGCGGATGCTTCCCAGCTGCGTACCGGCGTTGCAGGCGCCAAGCTCTCTTCGAGCAAAACCGCTACAGTCGACGCGATGGCTGAAAAGTATAAAGCCGTAATCGCCGTGAACGGCGACTATTACATCAACGACCCGGCCAAGACGAGCTTCGAGTACCGCATGGGCACCGAAATCCGCAGCAAAGCGAATGCAAACAAGGATATCCTGATCATCGACGAGAACGGTGATTTCCATATCATCCTGATGGCTGACAAGAAATCCCAGCAGGCTGAGATCGACGCAATCAAGAAAGAGCATACGATCATCAACGCCTTCACGTTCGGCCCTGCGCTCGTCAAGGACGGGAACCTGCTGACCACCAAGTATTCGAATTATAATCCCAACGCAAACGAACCGCGCGTCGCGATCGGCCAGATGGATACGCTGTCCTATGTGATCGTGATCGCCGAAGGCCGCGGCAAGTATGCGGACGGTCTTACACATCAGGAGCTCGCTGATTTCATGTTCGATCCCGTGGGCTGTCTGCAGGCCTATAACCTGGACGGCGGCAACTCCGGTACTGTCGTTCTCGGCAAGACGGTTTACAAGGCTGACCAGAACACTTCCAAGCTCCGTGACATGAACGACTGCATCTACTTCGCGACGACTGTTGATCCCACAACCTGGAGCAAGTGATCATGCTGGAAGAAGAAAGCCTGTATTATTCCCTCGGGAGTCTGAATATCTATCATTACGGCATCTATGTCGCCGTCGGCGTGCTTGCAGCGCTGATCGTATTTGCGGCGCTCTGCAGAAGGCGTTCCCTG
>JAFZPO010000065.1 GCA_017550305.1 Clostridia bacterium | reverse complement strand
GGCAGCGATTGGGCGGTCCAGTCCAATGTGGCGGAGAAGGTCTGGCCCGTAACCGCGCCGGAGCTGCTTCTGGAAGTGGTTCAGACCAGTCCTGCCAAGCAGGTTTATGAACTTGGCGATGTGATCGAACTGCAGATGACGCTGACCAATAACAGCGAGGTGCCGGTGCAGGTGCCAAGTATCTTTGCGGAGTGGACATATTCCGGGACGATTTATATCAAGACCAAGGATGTTACCATGTATCCGGGTCAGTCCGAAGTCTTTACGGGCTCTTATGATGTCTGGCAGGAAGATGTCGACATGGGCTATATGGGCTTCAATTTCTCAGGTCAGGCCTGGCTCGAAAGCGCAAACAATATTTATGAAGAACCGTCAGACAGTCCGGATACAGTCCACTCGAACACGGTTGAGCTGAAGTGGCCTACATCCGAGAAGGAAGTGACCGGCAGCCTGCTGCTCGAGGTCAGCTGGGAACCGGATGTTGGCATAGGCAAGGAAAGCGGCGATATCATTCCCGAGCGTTTCAAGCTGACCAATACCAGCAATGTGCTGATTGCCGTGCCCGCCAAACTCACGGAATGCTATGTGGATGTCGTCCAGCCCAACTGGTATATCGACCTTGCCGCAGGAACATTCACCGTGCTGAAGCCCGGCTGGGATATGGAGTGGACATTCCTGGACGAAGTCTATGTGGAAGACTGGAAGGCAGGCAGAGTAACCTGGAGCACCGCGAGCATAGGTTATATTCTGGACGAAAATGAAGAGAGTACCGGCATAAAGGTCGTTTCCAATGATGTCGACATCGATATCCCGCTGACCCGCACTACAGAAGCTGAATCGCCCTCGTTGGAGCTGATCACTTACGCTTCGCCTATCAAGTCCAGCTATCCGTACGCAGAACTCTACAGCGAGTGCGATGTGGTCCGGATCGATTATGTGCTGACCAACATGGGCGATGTGCCTCTGTATGTCGAACAGGTGGAGGAGAAGTGGGGCGACGGATATGACCTGAAACTCCCCATCCAGAAGACGCTGTATCCCGGCGAGGCGTACAGCGACTACACGAACGTCTGGCTGGTGGCTAATATCCTGACGCCCAATACAGATGGTGCCGGTATCGCGGGCACGGTAGATGTCGAGTATTATGCCTACGGCCGTGATGTGGATGATCCGAATACTGTCGTCTGTGAGACTTCGCACTGCCCGTACTCCTTCACGATGGATGCTCCGGGGCCCACGGGCTGGGAGATCCCGAGCGAGAGCCAGCTGTGGGTATGGAAATACGAGAAGTATGGACCGACGCTGACCGATGGCTACCAGAAGGGCGAGCAGATCGTATATGTGATCGAGGTTGATAATGTGAGCGATTACGTATACGGGAATGACGTGGAGATATCCGGCGCTGTACTGACTGACAGCATGCTGGGTGTCAACGAGACACTGCCCACGATCCCGGCCGGCGGATGGATCACAAGAGAATACACCTATACCGTAACCGAGGAAGATGTGGCCACCGGCGGCATCTACAACGAAGCCTATGTCGAATGGGCCGATCCCGACAGCGGAGAGGTGCTGGGCAATCTGGCCTGGTGTCTCGTGTACACCACAGCCGAGACAAGCCTGCTGCTGAACAAGCGCATCGAGGGCGGTCCTGCCAACGGCGAGTACTACGTCGAAGGCGAGGAGATCGACTTCCGCGTAAAGATCAAGAACAATACGGATATGCCGGTTGGAGAGACCTACATAGACGATCCGCTGCTTCTCAGCAGCGACCCGCTGGCCAGTTACACTACGCTTGCTCCGGGTGAAGAGCACGAAGAGCAGCTCAAGTATAAGGTAACGGAGGCCGAGGCAGCCTTTGGCATTGTGACCAATATCGCTTTTGCGGAGTATGTGGATTATAAGGGCGACTGGCATTACATTTCCAGCAATCCCGTGGACGCCTATACCGGTGAAAAGAAACCGACCGATACAACGATCATTCCGCCTGTCGAGCCTCCCTACAAGCCGGTCTTCGGTATCGTCTCCGATATCAGCATCACTAAGGCTCAGGACAATGATCCGGCCAACTACAGCTACTATACCGAAGGCGAGACCATCCGCTACGCGATCACCGTGAAGAACGAGGGCGAAGTCCCGATAGACGCGGAGATCTACGATAGCCTGGCTCCGGGCAGCGGCCTGATCGATACGATCACCGGCCTCGCGCCCAATGCCAGCAAGACGGTCTACTACGAGTACAAGGTCACGAAGCCTGACGTGGACGCGACGTGCGTCGTCAACTACGCGCTTGCGAAGTGGCATCCGCAGGGCGTCTGGGCGGAGACTGTATACAAGAGCAATGAAGTCACCAGCCC
This sequence comes from Clostridia bacterium, assembly GCA_017550305.1. Taxonomy (GTDB): domain Bacteria; phylum Bacillota; class Clostridia; order Christensenellales; family Aristaeellaceae; genus SFMI01. The sequence goes on along the minus strand of JAFZPO010000065.1, from coordinate 2,352 downwards.
GACCAGTGACAAGCAGCCGAACCCGGATCATCAGCTGAATCTGCCCGGGACCGGCGACAGCTGCTGGCGCGAGATCACCGCGGTTGATGATTACAGCGCTTCCTACACGCTGCATCTGTGCCCGGAGCATGCCGCGATCGAAGCCGCGATCCAGGTGAAGAAGGACAAGAGCACTACCTATGACTGGCAGAAAGCCGTTACGCTGTGGCGTGAAGCGGTGGACAAGGAATACGAGGAGTATCTGGATGCCGCAGAAGGCGCAGCACGCGTCGTTGTCATAAACGAGCGCCTGACCTATTACCTGTGGCTGGGCAGCTATGAGAAGCAGCTGAACCTGCTGTATCCGAATGATCCGGACGCTGTTGCGCAGAAGATTGCCGAGAGCCTGATGGACCGCTGCGCGGACCTGTGCTGCGGCGAGCATAACCAGACAAAGGAACTGAAGGACAGCCTGACAGGCGTCCGCGTAACAGAAACGCTGGCTCCGTATGCGAACTGCGACAGGATCGTAACCTACCGCAGCGGCAACGAGATCCGCTACTCGATGGTAATGGATGAGAAGCACGGGGCAGTCGAAAAGAAAGCTCTGACGCTGGTGCGTGAAGCCGAAGGCGGAGCGGCTGTGGCCACTGCATGGGCACGCGCGCAGCAGATGTGGCAGATCGCCCTGGACAAGGAAGTCAACGCCCTGTACAAGGCTGCCGGCAAGGAGGACCGTCAGGTGATCGCGATGACCCGCCGCTTCCTCGACCAGATGGTCACCGCGCGCAGTGCGCTGCTTGATCTGGTATACGGCGACAGCACGATCGTAAGCGAGCAGGTCGAACGCCTGTACAAGGAATACGCGATGATCCTCTGCGGAAAATAACTAACCCAAACGTGATTCGGAAGGCCGGCAAACGCCGGCCTTCCTGAAATTTGCGGAAAATGACAGAAAATCCGGTTTTTCTGAAAAATCCCCCTGCGTCAGGGGTTGCTCATGACGCTGCGTCATGAGCTATTCTGGACGCGAAGGAGGCGAAACGCTGTGTCAAAATACACGACGGGAGAGATCGCTAAGCTCTGTAATGTGACAGTCCGCACAGTTCAGTATTACGATACGAGAGGGATCCTCGTACCTTCTGAACTGTCGGAAGGCGGCAGAAGACTGTATTCCGAGGACGATGTAAAGCGGTTGAAGATCATCTGTTTCCTCCGTGATCTGGGCCTGCCGATCGATTCCATCAGCCAGCTGCTCTCGGAAGAAGATCCCGGCAGTGTCATTTCGCTGCTGCTTGACCAGCAGGAAGCGGTGCTGAAAAAGGAGATCGGGGAACGGGAAGGGCAGCTTGCGAAGCTCACTGAGCTGAAGGACGGCCTGAAGAGCTGCGGCGAATTCTCTGTCGAATCCATCGGCGACATGGCGTATGTCATGACGAACAGAAAGAAGCTGCGGGATCTGCGCATTTTCATGCTTGCTACTGCATTGCCGCTCTTTATCCTGCAGTGGACATCCATCATCCTGTGGATCACGAAGGGGGTTTGGTGGCTGTTCCTGGTCTGGGTCGCTGTTATGGTTCCCTATGCGATATGGTCTATACGCTGGTATTTCAGGAAGATGGCCTATATCTGCCCGCAGTGTCATGAAGTCTTCCAGCCGACACTTCGGAACAGTGCGTTTACAGTACATACATACGCAACGCGTAAACTCACCTGCCCGCACTGCGGTCATCACGGATTCTGCGTGGAGATTGCGGCCGAAGATGAGGGGGTGAAGGCACATGCGTAACGCGGAGTATAACAGGTCCCGGGTCGTGAAATACCTGGCATGGACCTTTGCGATTACCTATCTCATTCAGATCGGCGCGGCTTACATCTATAACAATACGAACAGGACCGCCGGACAGCTGGTGGTCGGAGCTATGATGTTCGTTCCAGCGCTCGGTGTGCTGCTTGCCGGAGCAAACCTCAAGGACATGGGCTGGAAACCGCGGATCAGGAAGAACATCAAAACGATCCTGGTCGCCTGGTTCTCACCCATTATCCTGACTGCGCTTGGAGCTGCGCTGTATTTCCTGATTTTTCCGGGGCACTTTGATCTGAGCGGGGGATATATCCTGGCCAGCACGGGAGAGGAATTGTTCAGACAGATGGAAGCGCAGGGCATTTCCTATCCCATGTATGTCCTGATCAGCATGATCGGGGCGGTAACGTATGGTCCGTTTGTAAATATGATTCTGGCGCTCGGAGAAGAGATCGGCTGGCGCGGGTTCCTGTATCCGCAGCTGAAAACGAGGTTCGGCCGCAGAAAGGGATGGATCCTGGGCGGCGTGATCTGGGGTGCATGGCACTGGCCGCTCATCTGGCTGATCG
>JAFZPO010000009.1 GCA_017550305.1 Clostridia bacterium | reverse complement strand
ACGCACCGACGCCACCGCATTTTCCACGCTGCACTCCACCGGCGACAGGCGTCTGGGCCAGGCTGTACTGCGCGTGTTGAGCTACTGCACAGACCTGAAAGCGCTTGATCTGGGACACAACTATATCACGGACGCCAGTTTCCTGGAACCGCTGACGCAGCTGCGCGTGCTGATCCTTTCCGACAACCGCATCAAGGACCTTTCCGTGCTCGCCGGAAAGCCGCTGCAGTATCTCGAAGCCTTCAACAACGGCCTGACGGACATTTCATGGCTGGAAGACTGTGAGACACTGATCGACCTGAACCTGTGCCTGAATCATATCACCGACCTGAGCCCCCTTTACCAGCTGCCGAACCTCAAGCGCGTATACATCAGCAGTTACAAAGCCAATGAGCCGGGAAAGGCTGCCATAGATGAGTTCCTCTCCTGGCAGCAGGATAACCTTGAAGCCTGGAACTTCACCAGCCAGTATCCCACCCTGTACGGATGGCGGGAAGACAGTCAGGGTGTCGGGCATCCGCGCTATGAGATCGTCAAAGCAATGTTCAAGGAAGGCGTGTACTACGACTTCAATTACGTGCTCCGGGAAGACCAGTACGTACACCTTTTCAAAAACAAATGATCACTCGGGCCTGCAGGACGCAGGCCTGTTTTTTTCTTGACGCTCCCTGCTTTTCCTGTTATGATGATGGCGGAAGAGAATCAGTTTTTCATTATCTATATCTATCCCGACAGGAGGCGTGTTTATGTCCGTTGACCGCAACGCCGTTATTGAAACCCTGCTGCGCAGCAAGGTGCTGATCATCATGCGCGGCTATACCCGTGAACAGCTTCTGCATATCGGTGAAGCCGTCTATGCCGGCGGCGTATGCCAGATGGAAGTCACGTTTGACCAGCTTGGCCGTACGCCGCATGAGGAAACCGCCAGCATCATCACAGCCCTGCGCGAGAAATTCGACGGACGCATGCATGTAGGCGCCGGCACGGTCATGACGCTGGACCAGCTGCATCTTGCCTGCGATGCCGGAGCGGAATTCATCGTATCCCCCGACAGTTATCAGCCCGTAATCGAAGAGACCCGCGCTTTGGGGCTCGTATCCATGCCCGGTGCCTTCTCGCCTACTGAGGCAGCCAACGCTTACCGCTGGGGTGCAGATTTCGTCAAGCTGTTCCCCAACGCGGCACTCGGCGCAGGATACCTCAAAGACCTGACTGCCCCGCTCTCCCATATCCGGTTCCTTGCCGTGGGCGGAATCACGCTGGAGAACATCGCGCAGTTCGCAGCTGCCGGTGCTGTCGGATACGGCGTCGCCAGCGGTATCGTTAAGCGCCCGTGGGTCGAAGCGGGTGACTGGGACGCCATTACCCGTCAGGCCAGGGCTTACATCGACGCGCTTGCCCGCGCATAAGGAGGAATCATGGCAACTGCCTTCAAGGTCGTCGATGCCTCTTACCGTATCGGTTGCGGCCGGTATATTCAGGAAAGCGGTGCCCTGCGCCGTCTGCCCGAAGAAGTAAAACGCCTCGGCTGCATACGTGCTTTCGTAATCTACGACAGCAATACTCTCAGAATCGCCGGAGAGCTTGTGCGTACACAGCTTGATGAAGGCGGTATTCCGTTTGAGTACCATGTTTATGATGCCTTCTGCACCCGTGCCGAAGCCGAACGCATCACAGCAATGCCCGGTTTCATCCAGGCAGGCACCGTGATCGGTGTCGGCGGCGGCAATATTCTCGACCTAGCCAAGCTGTGTGCAGTAATGGCAGAAAAGCCGGTCATCTGCGTACCCACTTCCAGTGCGACCTGTGCTGCCTATACCCCGCTCAGTGTCACATATAACGATCGTTTCCAGACCATGGGTACCATTCACCACCTCGTTGAAGTGAATGCTGTCCTTGCGGATATGGACATCCTCTGCCGCCAGCCCCCGCGCCTGATGGCCGCCGGTGCCTATGACGCGCTGGCTAAAATGATAGAGACAGCCCAGCGCTTCAAGGACCGCCCCGAATCCGAGATCGATATCGGCATGCGCGCCGCCTATGAACTGAGCCGGTTCACCTATCAGCGTCTGACCGAAGATCTGCCGCAGGCCTTGCAGGATACGGCTGCGGGCATTCCCTCGAAAGCAGTATATGATGTGATCCATATGTCGATCGCCATCACCGGCGTCATCAGCGGGCTTGCGCGCGGCTCAAACCAGACAGCCATCGCGCATAAGGTCTATGAAAGCAGCCGCACCCTGTATCCGGACATCGTACGCAGCTATCTGCACGGCGAACTCGTTGCCATCGGCCTGATCGCCCAGCTGTACTATAACGGTGAACCCGAGAAAGCCGCCGACCTGCGCAGCCGCTTACGCGGCGACCGTCTCCCCGCCTCGCTCCGTGACGTCGGTATTCCGCCGACAGATGAAGCCTTGGAAGGCTTCTACCAGGCAGTCCTCGGCTCCTCTGCCATGGCAGGCACGAACGAGGAAGAGCACGCCCTGCTGCGCGCGGCGCTGCGCGAAATCCAATAAGATCCTGCGCAGGCTGGCATGCCTGCAGAATATATTAGGAGGGGATTTTAATGAAGAAACTCGTTTCTCTGCTGCTCATTGCCGTGCTGCTCTTTACAGCAGTCAGCGCTCTTGCATACAGCAAGGATGAGCCCATCACCATCAAGTTCTGGCATACCCGCGGCAGCGGTGCCCAGTATGAGACCCTGAAGGGACAGATCAACGCCTTCAACTCCACTGTCGGTGCTGAGAAGGGCATCATCGTGGAAGAGACCTATCTGGGCGGTTACAGCGAGATCATGAACCAGCTCTATCTGGCTACGACCTCCGGTGAACAGCCTGTTGTCTGCGTCAACTCCACTACCCGTTATCCCATGCTCTTTGACGATGATATCCTTGTGGACATGATGCCCTATGCCAAGGCCAGTGGCTTTGACATCCACAACGTGTTTTATTCCATGTACAACGTGGTGGGCGATGATGAGGAGACCATGTACTGCCTGCCTTATATCAAGTCCACCCCCGTCATCTACTACAATAAGACCATCGCCGATGCCAAGGGTATAGTTGTCCCCGAAGCTCCCACCATTGCCGAACTGGAAGAGATCTGCAAAAAAGCCTACACCGTCAACGCGAACGGCGAAGTCGAAATCTGGGGTTTTGAGTCTCTTAACGACTTCACTTACTATCAAGGCGCGTTCCTGTGGCAACTGGGTGAAGAGCTGTGGGACGAAGAAGGCAATACCCCCGCTCTGAGCGGCAGCTCCATGCTGAAAGTCCTGTCTGACTGGCGTCGCTGGATAGATGAAGGCTGGTGCCGTCCCTTCGACAGCACCAACGCCAGCGCCACCATGCAGGAGATGCTCTACCAGGGCAAGCTGTTCGCCTTCTGGGCCAGCTGCGCTTCTATGGCCAACATTTCCAAATACATGGCCGAAGCCGGTCAGGAACTGGGCGTTGTCAACTTCCCCACCTATGATCCCGAGAAGCCCATCGTACCGATCGGCGGCGGCAGCATTATGATTATCAAGCCCGGCAACACCGAAGAGCAGTATGCTGCCGGCTGGGAACTGATCAACTTCCTCATGAGCGATGAAATGGTAGCCTTCAACTCCGTCAACAGCGGATATCTGCCGGTCACCATCAGCGTTGCCGAGAACGACACTATGAAGGCCTTCTGGGAAGAAAAGCCTATCTTCAAGGTCGCTTATGATCAGCTGCCCAACGGTATCGACCAGGCGTATCCTGATTTCCCCTACAACAGTGAGCTGAAGAACAATATCCAGTCCGTCGTCTCGCTGCTGATCCAGGAAGGCAGCATCACCCCTGAAGAGGCTGTGCAGCAGATCAAGGATGATAACGCGCACATGTTCCCCCAGGGCTATTGATCTGAACTGACGTTACCCGCGCGCCGGCCTCGTACCGGCGCGTTTTCTGTTGACGCAGATAATCGGGAATTTGTATAATTAATAAAATAACACTGTGCAGAGAACAAGGGTCCGTATGCCTGTATCGGCTACCAAAGCTTTGAAAGCGTCTGCCCGATGCAGGCCCTGATCCCTGGAGCAATGAGCAATCTACGCCCGTTTGGGTCATTGTGAGGAAGATAAAATGAAACGTGTGTTGTCTCTGTTATTCGTCTTGACCTTTCTGGTCTCCCTGTCCGCATTCGCGGAAGCAGAAAAGCAGGAAATAACCCTCGAAGGCAGTATGGGCATGCTCTATGGTGTACTGCTGAATACTGAAGAAGGCACACCCAAGCCTCTGGTCATACTGGCCCACGGTTTTGGCAGCAGCCACCGCGGTGTGTATGACTATGCTGAGGATATTGCAGCACAGGGCTATGCAGCCTTTGTGTTCGATTTCTGTGGCGGCGGCAATTCTTCGCGCAGTGCAGGAAAAACGACGCAGATGTCAGTACTGACAGAAACGGCCGACCTGAATGCCATTATTGACTTCTTTTCAGATGATCCGCGTTTCAATGCTTTATGCCTGTGGGGCGAAAGCCAGGGTGGATTCGTCGCCGGATGGACCGCTGCAGGGCGTCCTCAGGATATT
>JAFZPO010000064.1 GCA_017550305.1 Clostridia bacterium | reverse complement strand
CTTCTGCCGCACATCGGGCGCCACGCTCCAGCAGTATGCGGTGTACTGTATCGGGAACCTGCTGGCGCTGGGGGCCCTGGGGCTGAAGAAGGCGTACGGGACGGAGGGCATCCGTCAGGATGTTCTGAAAACGCTCCTGTTCGGCGGCGTGACGCTTGTGCTGATGCAGCTCGGACGCTTCCTGGTATCGCTGGTGTTCGGCGCGTCAGTAACACAGGCACTCGGATTCTTTACGACTGATGTGATCTCGCTTTTGTTCACGCTTGTTATCATATGGATCGTCCGTCGTCTGGACGGAATGCTCGAAGATCAGAAACACTACCTGCAACGCATCCGGAAAGAGCAGGAAGAAGGAGGAGCTTGATGAAAGGGAAAGCAGCGGATTATCTGGTGTTGGATCCTTCCAGCGGCACCTATCATGAAAACCCCGAACAAGTCGTCCGCGACGATGTGGAGAAGCATTACTGGCTGCACGTCGGGCGCACGATCGCAAAGGACTGGCGCCTGTACGTGATGCTGGTGCCGACCCTGCTCGTGTTCCTCTTCTGGCGCTACCTGCCCATGTATGAACTGCTGGGCTCGTTCAAGGTGTCAGATGAGATCAAGCCGGTATCCGAGCAGCTGTTTTCAGGCTTCTCCTATTTCAAGCTGCTGCTGGCCGGGAAATCAAGCCTGTCCACAGACTTCTGGCGCGCGATGCGCAATACCTTCCTGCTGAGCTTCTACGGGCTGTGCTTCGGTTTCCCCATGCCGATCATCCTCGCGCTGTTCTTCAATGAAGTGCGTTCGAACATCGCCCGCAGCGTATACCAGGTCCTGACTTACCTGCCCAAGTTCATGTCCACAGTCGTCATGACATCGCTGGTGGCCATGCTGGTCAAGCAGGGCTCGCTGACGAGCGGCATGGGCATCGTTTCGAAGTTCCTGAGCAATATCGGCCTGATCTCAAAGGATGTGGCCCAGGGCGGACTGCTCAATAATCCCAATTTCTTCCGCGGGATCTATCAGATCAGCGGCATCTGGGAAGGTGCGGGCTATGACAGCATCGTGTTCTTCGCGGCGATCATCGCGATCTCGCCGACCAGCTATGAGGCGGCGCAGATCGACGGCGCGAACAAGATGGCGCAGATGCGCTACGTTGTGCTGCCCAGCATCCTGTCCACGATCGTGATCATGCTCATCACGCGCATCGGCTCGCTGCTGAACGTGGGCTATGAAAAGGTCCTGCTGCTTTATAACACCAACACATATGTGACGGCCGATGTCGTTTCCACATTCGCCCAGCGTCATGGCCTGCAGGGCGCAGCCAAGGGCATCGCCTCTGCTGCGGAGATGATGAACAACGTAATCGGCATGCTGCTGGTCATCGGCGCGAACACCATTGCGCGCAAGGCCACCGATGTATCGCTGTACTAAGGGGAGGGGGAGCCGGCTGTGAAAAGAAAACTGGAGATCTCCGAGCTGATTTTCAAAGTGATCAGCTATACCCTTCTGACAGTGTTCGCACTGGGCTGCTTGTATCCGTTCCTGTATGCGATCTCGGCGTCCATGAGCGGGCGCCATGCGGTGGAATACGGCGAAGTGGTGCTCTTCCCCAAGGATGTGCAGTTCAATGCCTTCAGGCAGATGTTCAATGACAACATGTTCTGGAACTCGTATTCCAACACGCTGTTCCTGACCGTGTACGGAACGATCTGGGCGCTGGGCGTAGCGATCCTCGGCGGCTATGCGCTGAGTAAGAAGCGCCTGCTCTTCCGGAAGTTCTTCAATTTCTATCTCGTGTTCACCATGTGGTTCGCCGCAGGTATCGTACCGCAGTACCTGAACTACCTGGCGACCAAGAGCGTATTCAATTCCGTGGGCATCATGGACGACAAATGGCTGGTGGTCATTGCCATGGGTATGGCGGCCATGAACATCATCCTGCTGCGCAACGCGTTCGAGAACGTGCCCAGCGAGATCGAGGAAGCGGCGATCGTGGACGGCGCGAGCGAGTTCCAGGTGCTCTCGAAGGTGTTCGTCCCCATGTCCAAGTCGACCATCGCGACAGTGACGCTGTTCTTCGCGATCTCCCGCTGGAACGGCTATTTCTGGGCGCGCCAGATGATCAGCAACCAGAACGAGCATCCGCTGCAGGTGTTCATCCGTCTGCGCCTCGAGCAGTATACCGACCCCGAGTTCATGGCAGGCTGGAACGAAGTCTTCGCTTCGGACTCCGTGATCTACGCGCTGATCGTGTGCTCCATCGTGCCGATCCTGATCATCTATCCCTTTATTCAGAAGTACTTCGCCAAAGGCACCAATGCCGGCGGTGTGAAGGAATAATAATTTAAGGAGGAATCTCTACATGAAAAAGGCACTATCTCTTGTCCTGGTATGTGTTTTGCTGCTGGGCCTGGCTGCCAGTGCTTCTGCTGAGACCGTTCTGCGCATGGCGACCGGTTACAACAGCAAGCAGACCGGCATCACCTTCGATGCCGATATCGCAGGCGCGGGCATCACGCTCGCTGACGGCGTTACCTACAACACCGGCGACCTGAAGCCGACCTGGGTCGAGCTTGAAAAGATCCTGGGTGTGAAGTTCGAGAGCCTGTATACCGGCCAGAACACCACCAAGGAATTCGACTACTGGAAAGACCGCCTGAACGAAGTGGACATGATCAGCGGTACCGCTTCCAAGCTGACCGAGTACGGCGAAGCCGGCAGCATTGTGAACCTGGCCGAGTATATGGACAAGCTGCCCAACTTCAAGGCGTATCTAGATGCCAATCCCATCGTGCGCCTGTCTGTAACGGGCAATACCACCACCGGCGCGATTTATTTCAGCCCCTACTTTGACGGCGTGAACGATATCGAGCGTATGCCCCTGATGCGCGTTGACTGGCTGCAGAAGCTGCTGGACGGCGAAGGCGAGTTCGCTGCCGAAGCATGCGGCAATACCGCGGAGCCCGTGTATCAGCCCTATATGCCCACCAGCGGCAAGGTCGAGATCGAGACCCCGACCCTGGACGGCACTGCGACTGAGATCGTGACCAAGGATTACGACAAGGCCGGCAACATCGTTGCCAAGATGAACGAGAAGGGCAGCATGACCGGTGTTGAAGCGGTCAACATGCTGCGCACCTATATCGACGAAGCTTACAACGGCTACTACGGCACCGAGCGCTCCAACCTGTTCATGGGCCAGAACGCTGCCTGGGACGCTGACGAACTGGTCGCCCTGCTGCGCTGCGTCGTGGCGAACCCGCAGACACTGAACGGCACCGATACCATCCAGGGCCTGTTCTCCCGTGAGGATGACAACAACCAGCGCCGTATCGATATGTTCCGCCTGGCCGGACACCTGTTCGGCGTACGCGGCCTGGAAGCTCGTCAGGATTACCTGTATGTCGGCGTGGACGGCAAGCTCTACGATGCACGTCAGGAAGCCGCTACCTACGAAGCCCTCGCGCGCATGCATGACATGGCGGAGGAAGGCCTGATCTCCAAGGCGTTCCTTGATACCTCCAAGGAAAGCAGCTCCACTTATCTGGAGAATGACCTGGGCTTCATGAGCTATGACTACAACCAGACCCAGACCCTGATGAACGCCACCAAGCTTCAGGAAGGCGAGAAGTACATGGCCGTTATGGTGCCCGTAGCCCTGTGGTTCGACGGCACTGAAGGCGGCGTGTTCATGCGCTTCACCGAGTCCTGGCGTTCTGTCAAGACGGACGGCTGGGGCATCTCCAAGGCGGGCGTT
>JAFZPO010000008.1 GCA_017550305.1 Clostridia bacterium | reverse complement strand
GGCAGCTGCCGGAGGGCGATACCGATGAATGCGATGCCGCCCCCCGGCAGCAAATTGCAAGCAAAGGGGATGAACAGATGACCAAGTACATGATCAAACGGCTGCTGCAGTCGTTGCTGACGATCTTCCTGATCGTATCAGTGGTTTTCCTGCTGATGCGACTGATGCCAACAGACTACTTCTTCACTGAGGATGAACTGATGAAGCTGACCGACCAGCAGCGGCATGACCGTCTGCAGGCGGCCGGTTTGCTGGACAGTCCTTTTGTTCAGTTGGCACGCTTCTGGAAGAACCTGATCACGAAAGGCGATCTGGGCATATCCAGACGAATACAGACAGGCAAGCCTGTTACGACAGTAATCGGCAGCAAGTTCGGTATTTCCATGCAGTTGGGACTGATCTCGCTTCTGATTGCCCTCATCATCGGCGTTACGCTTGGCATCCTGCAGGCGCGCTTTAAGGATGGCCTCTTTGATGGCATCGGCACCGCCTATACGATCTTTGTCAATGCTGTACCGCACCTGGTGTCGTACTCGCTGATCATGATCTTTGGCGCAAAGGTGCTGGGACTGCCTTCGCAGTATTCGGCCCGCAAAGTGTGGAAATTCATGCTGTTTGGTCAGCAGGTGAAGTTCAATTACTCAACACTGCTGCCGATCCTGTGCCTGAGCATGGGCAGTACGGCGAGCTATATGCTGTGGATGCGCCGCTATATGGTGGATGAACTGAACAAAGAGTATATCCGCCTGGCGAAGCTGAAGGGCCTGTCTACCACGCAGGTCATGTTCCGGCACGTGATGAAAAACGCGTTCCTGCCCCTAGCGCAGTATCTGCCGTATTCCGTACTGCTGACGGTCGGCGGAAGCTTGCTGGTAGAGCGTTTCTTCTCGATCCCGGGGCTTGGGCCATTGCTGACAGACTCTATATCAAGATATGATACGAACGTGGTACAGGCGATCGTTATGCTGTATGCAACTCTGGGCATTGTCGGCCTGTTCCTCGGCGACGTCCTGATGACACTGATCGATCCGCGCATCAAACTGACCGGAAAGGGAGGTGTACGCTGATGAGTGCTGAAAAACGCCGCAAGTCCGTACAGGAACTGGAAGAGCCGGTTGTAAAACTGGATATTGACTATTCGAAGGTCGATACAGAACCGGAAAAAGAACGCCCCATGGGCCGTGAGCATCTGGCAGCGCGTGCCATGATGCCGGAGAAACAGCTTTTCGAGTTTGCCGAATATCATGCGCAGGATGCAGAGCGTATTGGTTATAGTAACTATTCCTACTGGAAGAGTGTCTGGGCAAACTTCCTGAGGAAGAAGGCAGCGCTGGTCATGGCGATCGTTTTCTTCGCTCTGTTCATCTTTACGTTCATCGCACCGATGATCAGCAAATATGATGCGCATAACCTGCGTGTTGAGACCAAACTGGCTTTCACGTATCCGAACCGTGAGTTCTGGTTTGGTACGGACAACCTGGGCCGTGATTACTGGAGTCAGGTGTGGACAGCGACCCGTACATCGATCATCCTGTCTGTATCCGTCTCCCTAGGCCAGATTTTTGTTGGCGTGATCATAGGCCTTATCTGGGGTTATGTCCGCAAGCTTGACCGTTTCTTTACCGAGTTGTATAATTTCATAGACAATATCCCGACGATCATCTACATGACGCTGATCGCCCTGATGATCGGCAAATCCACGCTGGTCATGGGTATTGCAATGATTGCATTCTACTGGCTGGGCACTGCGCGTAACGTGCGTAACCTCGTGTTCATGTACCGTGACCGCGAGTATAACCTCGCGTCCCGCTGCCTGGGCACAAGGCTTGGCAGGATCCTGAGCAAGAACATTTTCCCGTATCTTGTCAGCGTGATCATCCTGCGTCTTGCTCTCTCCATCCCCGGTATCATCGCATATGAAACGACCCTGAGTTACCTGGGACTGCTGGATGTGAGTACACCCTCGCTGGGGATCCTGCTGCGCAACTCCCGCTCCTATTTCCTTGATTATCCCTATCTGCTGATATTCCCCGCGGCGATCGTATCGCTGATCACCATTACCTTCTATCTGGTAGGTAATGCGTTCTCTGATGCCTGCGATCCCCGTAACCATGTGTAAGGAGGGCTGAGAACGATGAGTGAAGTTTCAAGACTGAATGCCGTCGATTTTGAAGCCCGTGCAAAACAGGTTCTGTCGCAGCTCCCGATCCTGACGGCCAAAGAAGTCGAAGTCACATTCTCCCTGCGCGGGCAGAAGCTGACAGCGATCCGCCGTGCTTCGCTGGAACTGTATGAAGGAGAGACTCTGGCTATCGTTGGTGAATCCGGCAGCGGCAAGAGTGTGTTTACGAAATGCTTCGTTGGTATGCTGGATAAGAACGGCAGCATTACCCATGGCAGTATCGAATATGACGGGATGGACCTGACCCAGCTGACTGAGAAGGATTGGCTGAAAGTCCGCGGCCGCAAGATCGCAATGGTGACGCAGGACCCGATGACCAGCCTGAACCCGCTGAAGACCGTGGGCAAGCAGATCCAGGAGTCTGTGGAACTGCATCAGGGCCTGCGTGGAAAGGCCGCCAAGGCGGAAGCGATCCGCATGCTCGAAGCTGTGGGTATTCCTGAACCTGAGCGCCGTTATCATCAGTATCCGCATGAGTTCTCCGGCGGCATGCGCCAGCGCGTCGTTATCGCCATCGCTGTGGCATGCAAGCCGCAGATCCTGATCTGCGACGAACCGACTACGGCACTGGATGTGACGATCCAGGCACAGATCCTTGACCTGATCCGCAAGCTGCAGCGCGAGCAGCATATGACCATCATCTATATCACCCATGACTTGGGCGTTGTAGCCAACGTGGCTGACCGTGTTGCTGTCATGTATGCCGGTCAGGTGATCGAGATCGGCATGGCCAATGAGATCTTCTTTGATCCCTGGCATCCGTACACCTGGGCACTGCTTTCCGCTCTGCCGCAGCTGGGTGTAAAGGGTGAGAAACTGCCGGCTATTGACGGTACGCCTCCGAACCTGTTCAATAAGATCAAGGGCGATGCGTTTGCACCGCGCAACAAGCATGCGCTGAACATTGACTTCCTTGAAGAGCCGCCCATGTACGATGTAACGGCTACCCACCAGGTGAAAGCCTGGCTGCGTGACCCGCGCGCGCCCAAGGTGGAACAGCCCAGCGCGATCAAGCTGCTGGAAAAGCAGGACGGCCGATCACAGGGTACTGATCCCAATGCGTATCACCCGCATCTGGATCCCAACAGGGAACCACTGATCGAGGTCAAGAACATGCAGGTGACGTTTGGCAGCGGCCGGAAGAAGTTCGTAGCTGTTGATGACGTCAACTTCACCATTTTCAAAGGCGAGACTTTTGCTCTGGTAGGTGAGAGCGGTTCCGGTAAAACGACCATCGGCCGTGCACTGGTACGCATCAACCCGATTACGGCTGGCGATGTCTATCTTAAGGGCAATAAGATCAACGGTAAGATCAGTAAGCAGCAGGACATCAATGTGATCCGCAGCTGCCAGATGATCTTCCAGGATCCTATGGCTTCGCTGAACGAGCGTGCAAAAGTCGACTATATCGTCTCCGAAGGCTTGCTGAACTATCATCTGTATAAGGATGAGAAAGACCGTCAGGACAAGGTACAGAATGCACTGGAGGAAGTAGGACTTCTGCCTGAATTTTCCAGCCGCTTCCCGCATGAGTTCTCCGGCGGTCAGCGTCAGCGTATCGGTATCGCACGCGCGCTGATCATGCAGCCCGAATTTATCGTTGCTGACGAGCCTATCTCCGCATTGGACGTCTCCATCCGTGCGCAGGTATTGAACCTTCTGAACGATCTGAAGAAAAAGCGCGGGCTGACTTACATGTTCATCGCGCATGACCTGAGCGTCGTACGGTTCATCTCAGACCGTATCGCTGTTATCCATAAGGGCCGTATCGTGGAACTGGCTGAGGCAGAAGAGCTCTTCCTGCATCCGCTCCATCCATATACGCAGGCGCTTCTGTCTGCTGTGCCCAACCCGAATCCCTATCTGGAACGTACCAAGAAGCTTCTGGTCTACGATCCTTCCGTACATGATTACAGCGTAGACAAGCCTGTATGGGAGGAAATCCTGCCTGGCCACTTTATCTATGGCAATGCGCCCGAACTGGACGGCTACAGGAAGGCACTGAACATCTGATCGGCATCAGGATTATAACAATTAGGCAGCCTCGATGAGGCTGCTTTTTAATGCCTGGAAAGAGATGAAATCATTTACTAAGCCGGACATATTATGTCAGTCAGCTACATGAAGATAAGCAATTCAATGAAGGCCTGAGACTATCGCTCCGGTGGCAGAATCTGCATACAGGTATAATAGAAAAAAGAGCATAACAAAAGGGCTGCCTTGCGGCAGCCCGATGTTTGCGAATCGGATTATTCGTTGGCCAGGCCCTGATCAACCAGCTGCTTGGTAGCGATATCCATATAGGTCTGGAAGTCATAAATGTTGTAGAGCTCATCCAGGAACTTCTGGTATTCTTCCGCGCTCAGCTCACGCTCGCCCTTGAAGAAAGCGATCAGCTGGGTCTTGACATAATCTTCCATGGTGGGCAGATCATAGTCATCGGGATCGATAACGACGGAGGAGTTGAAGTATTCAAGAGGATTGTAGCGGAGGCCCCATTCAACGCTGGCAGCGGCTTCCGGGAATTTCAGACCCAGATAACGGGCATCGTTACGGCCCATCCACTGATACTCATGGGTGTAGTTGGTCTCAGCGGAATTCTCCTTGATCATGACTTTCTCGCCATTCTCATCAACTTTCCAGTGACGGCCTTCGAGACCCATGTAGACCAGCATTTCACCCTCTTCAGTGGTCATGTAATCCAGGACCTTCAGCAGGGCTTCATACTTTTCATCAGAGATATCGGCATTGACGACCATCTTGTCGCCGACGTAGACGTCATGAGCAGCCAGGGTGTAGCGGGGGCCTTCGCCGGCATCGAAAGCTTCGATGGGCAGATAGACGGCTTCAGGAGTAACTTCCTTATACTGCTCGGTGTACTTGGCCTTGTCCAGGTTGGACCAGGGCATCGCAACGACGCCGACCTTGCCGGAGAAGGTGGTAGCCTTGGACTCAGAGTTGACGAACATGCCGGGGTCAATCAGGCCTTCGGTGTAGAACTTCTTGACGGTCTCAAGGGCCTCGAGCATACGGGGCTGCAGCAGGGTGTTGGTGACCTTGCCGTCACGGATCAGCAGGTAGTTGCCGAACGCGACATCGTAGGGAGCGGTGATGGCGCACAGACCGGTCAGACCCCAGCAGGTGAAGCCGATGGTATCAGCAATGCCGTTTCCATCCGGGTCATTGTCACGGATCCATACGCAGTAATCGTACAGCTCATCGATCGTGGTGGGGTTCTTCAGACCATACTTTTCGTTCCAGTCCGCACGGGTGTAGATCTCGTAGTAGTAATCGCCCAGTGCCATGGCGGCGGGGATGCAGATCATTTCATCGCCATAGTAGTTGGAGGGGATATCAGTATCCTCACCATAGGTAGCCATAATGTGCTGCCAGGTCTCGGTTTCCTTCATGTCAGAGAGGTCACGGATCAAGCCCTGGGAAGCCAGCTGCTGAGCATAGTCAGGACTGACATACATCAGATCCGGGATGTCACCGGAGGAGATGCGGTTGCCCAGAGCAGTGTAGTAGTCCTGCAGGTCATCCAGGATGACGGCGACGCCGGTACGATCCAAAATGGTGGTGTACACGAAGTCATCATCACGGGAAGCAGGGATACCGCCGGCGTGCTTGCCGGTTACGCAGTACAGGGTAATGGGCTCTTCCGCGACGGCGAACGACGCGACAGAGGCAATGCTGAGCATCATGGCCAGCATCAGGAGCAGGGAAACGATGCGCTTCATATAGAGATCCTCCTTGTTGTTATATTTCAGGCCTTTGTCAGGCCTAAAAATCATATCAGCCTTTTACAGCACCGGCCAGAGTACCCTTGACAAAGTACTTCTGGATGAAGGGATAAACGACAACGATCGGGGCGGTCGCAAAGCATACAGCAGCCATCTTCATGGTTTCAGGCGGAACGACTTCTTCAGACAGTACATTCGCGTTCGTTGCACGGATCTTATCGCGCAGGACAACCTGCAGGGGATACAGATCAGCTTTGTTGATGTACAGGATTGCAGCTGTATAAGTGTTCCAGTGGCCAACAGCGTAGTACATGCCGATAGTCATCAGGATCGGCAGGGACATCGGCATTACAATGCGTACCAGGACGCCAAACTCGGAAGCACCGTCGATGCGTGCTGCTTCAAACAGCTCATCCGGCAGACCCTCAAAGAAGGCTTTCATGATGATCAGGTTAAACACGCTGATCATACTGGGGATATACAGGGCTTCAGCAGTATTGATCAGTCCAAGGTTTTTTACGACCATGTAGGTCGGGACAGTACCGGCGGTGAAGACCATTGTAAAGATGATCAGACGCATCAGCATTTTCTGCCCGGGCATCTGGCGGCGGGACAGGGGATATGCCGTGAGCAGAGTTACAATTAGATTAGAAAGAGTACCGATAATCGTTACCTTTACGGTGATTCCCATGGAGTGCACCAGCTTGCCGTCCTGAAGCATCTCATGATAAGCGTATAAGGTGAAGCTTCTGGGAATCAGCACGAAGCCGTTGTTCTTGATCAGTTCGGCGTAAGGTGTGAAAGACATGGATACGACGAACAGGACAGGAATCAGTGTCACCAGCAGGACAAACAGCATGATGGCATAGACCAGGATATTGAAGACGAGATCGTTTTTACTCTTTACCATAGCGCACTATCCCACTTTCTGGCCAGTGCGTTGGTGAAGAACACCAGACCGCAGCTGATGATCGATTTGAACAGGCCTACAGCGGTACCGAGGCTGAAATTCAGTTTGCCGATACCTTGAGTATAAACCCAGGTATCTATGATCTCACCTGACATTCGGACCTCGTCTGTCATCATTATGTATACCTGGTTAAATCCCGCATCGAGAATATTGCCTACCTTGGTGATCAGCAATACTACAAAGACCTTGCGGATGCCGGGCAGTGTGATGTGCCAGATCTGTCCGAAACGGCCGCAGCCGTCTACTGTGGCGGCTTCATACAGCGAAGTATCGATGTTCATGATAGCGGCCAAGTAAACGATGGCGCCCCAGCCAAGGCCTTTCCACAGATCGGATCCTACGAGGACTCCCGGGAAGTACTTGTTGCTGGTCATGAAGGGAATGATTTCACCGCCAAGCTTACGTATCACGGAATTGACTACACCATTACGCTGATTCAACATGGCAAGGCAGATGCCGTATACGACTGCCCAGCTGAAGAAGTGGGGCAGATAGGAGATCGTCTGTACGATACGGGCAAACCAGCGGCGCTTGCATTCTGCGACCGCGATAGCGAAGATCAGGGAGGGGAACATACCCATGGCCAGTTTCCACAGGCTCAGTCTTATGGTGTTTCCGATGATCCTTGTATTGGCGGGGGAACCGAAGAACTGCTTATAATACTTATACCAAGGTTCCACCCAGGGGCTGCCCCAAATGCCTTTTTTGACATTGAATTTTTTAAAAGCAATCACCAGACCGCTCATAGGGGCATACTTGAATGTCGCAAAGTATATGATGCCCGGAATCAGCATCAGATACATGGGCCACCAACGTATGAAAGCACGGCGGAAACGCTCCCACCGTGAAAGATGGCCCAGATGGGAAATGACTGGAGCTTTGGTCATGAAATGCTTCCTTCCTATCTGGCATTACAGAACGTCTTTTCCGACTGCAATGCATCGCAAAAATAACGGAACGATTTATCTTCTGATTATCATGGGTATTCTAGCATGTTCTGACATACCTGTCAATAATTATTTGACAGTCAGAGACAGCACGGTGGTCAGGATATGTCAGATCCTGGCCTGCAGTTCGAACGTGTTTTTGTCCTGCGGATAGAGGCTTTCGGTGTATTCGAGCGGATTGCCGTTCTGATCGCTGGCGACTGAAGTGATGCAGATAGCAAGTGAATTCGGAGCTACGCCCAGAAGACGGCAGTCCCGATCGCTGAGCTGACTTGCATGCAGATGCTTGTTAAACAGCATGCGCTCATATTCACCGCCGCGGAGGATGGAGTTAAAGGACTGCTTTTCCAAATCGGCCTGCTCGAAAAGCGGCATCAGCTTAATAGAGAAATAAGAGGTGGTCAATACAATAGGGCCTTTGTCGAACAGGCCTTCTGCATAGCGCAGGCGCGTTATGCGCACCAGCCGCGCGTTCTCGTCAAGCCCCAGCTTTTCATTGATTTCGGGGATCGCGGCGACGCTGCAGAAAGAAAGGAGCTCCGTATGTGGCTGCAGCCCGTTGACCTCCAGTTCCCGCGCGAAAGATGAGATGAAAAGCGTGGTATGCAGGAGACGCTTGTTTCCGGTTACATAGGTTCCTACGCCTTTGACGCGAACCAGCTGATGATCATCTACGAGCCGCGCCATGGCCATGCGGATGGTCGAACGGCTGACATTGTACTCCTTGCACAGATCTATCTCACGGGGGATCAGGGTATCAGGAGCCCATTCGCCCGAGGCGATTCTGGCACGCATGGAGGTCAGGACGTTTTCGTACAGATGGATTGAAGGCATTGTCATCCCTCCGGTAATACAATGGTCTGGTCATAGGCAGTCAGCCATTCTCCGCTGCCAAAATCCGCTGCGCGAAGCTGCAGGATGTTCCCGAAAAGATACAGGAAATAAGCCGGATGGCGTGAACCGACAGGCGCACGGTCCTCGATGCAGTACCCGATCGTGCCGGCACGGAAGCCGGGAAGATCGATCACGTTGTAGTTCTCTTCTTCCAGATGGTGGAATCCCGCGCCGCCGCCGAATCCATGATGCACATGACCGGTGAAAATGATAACATCCGGGTGATCATTTAGCAAAGGATAAAGCGCGTCTGCGTCAATCAGACAGGCGGAAGAAGGGTTGTAATGACCGTTTGTCTCACGCGCAAGCAGAGGTTCTATGGCATTATGGATCACCAGGAAAACGGGTTTGCCTTTGCCGCAGTATGCGTCCAGTTCTCTGCGGACAAAATCGATCTGATCCTCTTTGATGGCGCCGGCATGTGCCCACATGCCTTTATATCCGGTCACTGTATATGTATCGCTGTACTGGGCCAGCACAATAAAGTGATATCCGCAGCAGTCGCCACTGTAATAGAACCTGTTATGCCCGGCGCTTACCATGCCTATCCTATGCAGATGCTCGCACTGGTAACGGACAAGCTCAGGTGCTTTCAGTTCCAGGGTTTCATGATTGCCGACAGTGCCGAAAAACGGTTTGCCCTGCCAGAGAAGATCCAGGGATCTCCAGAAGCTGTCAAGCTCGAAATCCTTGCCGAAATTGGAATAATCACCGCCGTCCACCAGCGCGTCCATGCCCAGTTCATTGGCCCATGCGAGCCCTTTGCGGAAAGCGGCAACGCGGCCGCCGTCCTCACCGTCGCAGTGAAGGTCGGAAGTGACGATCAGCTTCAGGTCGGGCTCTATAGTGCGCAGAAGAAACTCTTCATATATCTTGCGCAACTGCATGAGCGCAGCTTGCGGATCTTCTGTATCTTCAGCGAAAGAATGCGCTTTTTCCAGGAAAGCGACAGCTTCTTCGTGATCGTAAATGGGGCAGCTGTCCAGGCCGCGGGCATCGATCTCCGCGATCAGGAGGCGCAATGCTTCTGCAGCATACAGGCGGGCGATCTCATCAGCAGGCATGACACGGAAATCAAGCGCGAAATCGGCCAGTTCACCGGGTCCGAAACCATGCTCATGCTTGATGTCAGACCCGACTGTAAAGGAGTTGGATGAACAGCTCAGCCCTTTCCACGAAGCGATGCTCGCTTTGTCCACCAAGCGGTCATCAATATACAGGCAAAGATCGCCGGCACGGTCGCCGGTTACGGTCACCATATGCCATCTGCCGTCATACGTGACCTTATGACCTGTGAACTGTACAGGTTCCTTCCCGCCGTACGGCAGGAACTGTACGGTCAGGAATCCATGGGGCGCAAGGTGTGCCACTGTCAGGCCGACATTATGTCGGGAATTGAACGTGCCGGTAGAGAAGAGAATGCTGGTATGCGGGCTCTGCAGGTCATTGAATGATTCAGGGTCAACGCTGTCAGCAATGGGGAGGCATTCACTGCCTGTGCAGTAATCATGGCAGCCGCCGTTCTCACCACGTACCCAGATCCGGACCGTAAAGGAGTATGCGTCTATCATAGCGCCGGGGAGATAGACCCAGTCCTGCGCGGGCCCGATTCCGGGATTATTGAACCGCAGGGCGGGCTTTCCGCCGAAACCGTTTGTATCTACGCATCCGCTGCGCTTGGCGCGCGCCGAAGAAAGCGAAAAATCCATTCCCATGATATCCTCCTGAATCGATACATTCGATACATACAGCATATCATATGTCTGCTTTTTTTTCAACTTGTATTTTATATGTCTGCATGCTATAATAACGAAAAACAACTGTCACTGGTAAGATGTCCTAATATCGTGCTGATCATGACCGGTCGGCAGTCTCATGGTTTTTCTGAGCTTACAGAGGATTTGACTGGGAGGAAAAAGAAATGTCGGTACGCAGCAAGAACAAGGAAGCCGCATTTGACGTTGTCATTGTGGGCGGCGGTATGACCGGAATGTGCGCGGCACTGGCCTGTGCAAGGCACGGCGCGAAGACCGCACTGGTACAGGACCGCCCGGTATTCGGCGGCAATGCCAGCAGCGAGATCAGGATGCATATATGCGGTGCTTCTTCAAACATGATGAAGAAGGATGCCGAGGAAACGGGAATCCTGCGCGAACTGCTGCTGGAGAATAAGAAAGTCAATACATATTATAACTACTCCATTTGGGACCGCGTGCTGTTCACTGCGATGAAGACGCAGCCGAACCTGACCGTTTTCCTGAATACCACGATGGTGGATGCGGACAGTGAAGGCCGCTGCGTGAAAGGCATACACTGTTATCAGCTGACGACAGAGATCAACTGGCATCTGACAGCTGACATTTTCTGCGACTGCACCGGTAACGGCACACTGGGCTTCATGACAGGTGTTCCGTTCCGTACCGGCAGTGAGGGCAAGGAAGAGTTCCATGAGAAGGATGCGCCGGACAAGCCGAACAACGACCGTATGGGAAACACGCTGCTGTTCAAAGCAGTCGACCGCGGTCAGCCGGTGGAATTCATCCCGCCGAAGGATGCGTATCACTTTACGGAAGAGCAGCTGCGCTACCGCAAGCATGCCGATCTTCGTGCTCCGGACGGCAGCATTCTGGAAGAGAAGGCCGACACGGTGATGGATAGCCTAGATGAGGCGACCAAGTGCCTGGTGGTCGACAATTACTGCCTGGACTACGGGTACTGGTGGATCGAACTCACGGGTGAAAAGGCGGATATCATCGAGGAGTATGAGGACATCCGCGACGAGCTCGTGAAGTGCGTATATGGTATCTGGGACCATATCAAGAACGGCGGCGACCACGGCGCGCAGAACTTCGATCTGCAGTGGGTCGGTATGCTGCCCGGCATGCGTGAGAGCCGCCGCCTTGAAGGCGATTATATGCTGACCGAGAACGATATATTCGATAACCGTGTCTTCCCGGATGCCGTTGCCTACGGCGGCTGGGACTGTGATAATCACGTAGCGCATGGACTGCTCGACTTTGACAAGATGCCCAGCAGCATTTTCCCGTTCAAGGGCCTGTATACGATCCCTTACGGATGCTATGTGGCCAAGGATATGGATAACCTGTTTATCAGCGGCCGCAGCATGAGCGCGAGCAAGCTCGCCATGGCATCCTCCCGCGTCATGGGCACCTGCGCTGTGGGCGGCCAGGCGGTAGGCACGGCAGCGGCAATGTGCATCAAGTATGGCTGCGGCACACGCGGCGTGAAAGAGCATATGACCGAGCTTCAGCAGACATTGCTGAAAGACGACTGCTATATCCCGGGCTACAAGAATGAGGATCCGCTGGACCTGGCCCGTACTGCCAGAGTGACGGCAACAAGCGAGAAACATGCGGCTGCCAATGTGATCAACGGCGTTGCGCGTACGGTGGAGGAGAACATCAACTGCTGGCAGAGCAATGGCATCCGTCCCGAAGGTGAAGAACTGTGCCTGAGCTTTGAACAGGCAAGAAAAGTATCACAGGTACGCCTGACGTTTGACCCAAACCTGAATGCTTCCATCCGTCTCTCGCTTTCCAGCAAACGTATCGCTGAACAGGTCCCGGGTGTTCCGCCGGAACTGGTCAAGGATTACGATGTGGAACTTCGTAAGGACGGGAAAGCAGTGGCGGTGAAAAAGGTACGCGGTAATTACCAGCGTCTGAACGTGCTTGATTTCCAGCCCGCAGAATGTGATGAGGTCATATTGCATGTGCTGGCAACGAATGGTATCGCTGATGCCCGCGTATACGAGGTGCGCGTATACTGATCGTAAAGCTTTCTCTGAAGGATCAGCCGGCTGCCGGATGATCCGGTACCCCGGGGCATTGCATGCCAATGTGCCCGGGGTTTTTGCTGCGTTTGAGACACGGGTTGCTTTTTTACTGTTATGCAAGGTATAATCTGGGTATCCTGAGACTGCTGGCATATGTTCCTGGTACTTAAGATGCCGGTCAATGCAACATGAGGAGAGAACAGGTGTGAAAAACACGCATTCCGAGATCATTCCAAGACTTTATATGAAGCTGCTCCCTATCCAGATCCTGCTGGTGATCATTGGGGGCCTTAATTCCATTATAGATAATGCCTTTGCAGCAAATCTGCTGGGTTCAGATGCCATGGCGGTGACGGGCCTTTTCAGGCCGGTTACCAATTTTCTTAATGCCATCAATGTACTCGTATTCGGCGGCGCACAGGTGCTCTGCGGGAAATACCTGGGCAAGCATATGACGGAAAGGACAGGCAGCATCTTTTCACTGGACATGGTGACCATTATTATGGTCTCCATCATGATGATGCTTGCATGCGAAGTGGTCCCGGGTCCGATCGCGGCTGCTCTCGGTGCATCTCAGGAGCTTGCCGGAGACCTTGTCAGCTATATCCGTGGGTTTGCCATAGGACTGCCCTTCTTCTGTATCGGTACTCAGTTTACGGCCTTCCTGCAGCTGGAGCGCCAGGAAAAACGCAGTTATATCGCGGTAGTATCCATGTTTGTTCTCAATATCTTTTTCAACTGGCTGTTTATTGCCGTTTTCAGCATGGGACTGTTCGGGCTCGGCCTTTCCACTTCCATCAGCTATCTTTCCTTTTGCCTGATCCAGGCACTGTATTATTTCTCCGGGAAATCCACACTCAGGTTCAGCCTGAAAAGCATCCGTATCTCCGATCTGCCCGAAGTACTGCTCAACGGTCTTCCGGGAGCCATGTCACAGGCCTGCATCTTCCTTCGCGGGATAGTCCTCAACCACTTAATCGTACAGCATATCGGCGAAGCCGGTCTTTCCGCGTTTTCCGCAATCAATTCGTTCGGTTCTGTTTACTGGGCAGTACCTGCAGGTGTTACATCTGCGGTCATGGTGCTGGGCAGCGTATACGCAGGGGAAGAGGACAGGGATGGCCTGACGGTCCTGATGAAAACATTCCTCAAACGCGGTGTTGGGCTTGTAGTTCTGGTCTCGCTGGTGCTGTCAGCCTGTTGTGTGCCGCTTACCAGGATCTTTTTCCAGGATCCTTCCGCTCCGGTCTACTCGATGACCATGATGGGATTCCTGCTTTTCCCGCTGTCTTCACCGATCAGCACCATCACGGTCGGCTTTTCGAATTATTATCACTGCATGCAGCGTGAAAAGATCGTCCGTACTGTTTCAGTTATTGACGGTATCGTCGCAACATGCATGTTCGCACTGCTGCTGATCCCGCTCCTCGGCATGAACGGTATGTGGATCTCACAAATCCTTGCCTGTGCGTTCAGCGTATTGATCCTGTACATCTATGTAGCGGTCCAGAACAAGAAGTCATGGTGCTCGCTCAGGGAGATGATGTGCTTCCAGGAAGGCTTCGGTGTCCCGGATGAAGACCGTATCGATATTTCCGTTCACGGCATGGAGGAAGTCATTAACATTTCAGAGAAGGTATGGGACTTTTGCGATGCGCATGGCATTGGGGGAAAACAGAAAAACTGTGCGGCGCTGTGCGTGGAGGAACTGGCCGGGAACATCGTCAAGCATGGCTTTGCAGACGGGAAAAGGCATTGTATCGATATTCGTGTTTCCTGCGTGAAAGGGGATATAATGCTGAGCATTAAGGACGACTGCAGAAAGTTCAATCCGACTGAAGCAGCCAAGCTATTTGACCCGGATGACAAGACACATAACCTTGGCCTGAGGATCGCAACAGGGATGACCAAACGGATGAGTTATCAGAATACGTTTGGACTGAATATACTGACCATGGTGATATGAAAAGACTCACCCATATGCATATATAAAGACAACCTGTTCCGGATCATAAAGCGGAACAGGTTGTTTGTTGAAGGAAATGCTTAGCACTTATTTCTGTCCGTAATAAGCGTTCTTGCCATGCTTGCGCTGATAATGCTTTTCAAGCAGGTGGCTGTCTGCGCGGACGACCTCGGGATTCAGGGATTCAGTCAGCAGCGCCATGCGGGCGACTTCCTCCAGAACGACCGCGTGGTATACTGCTTCAGCAGGATCCTTGCCCCAGGAGAAGGGGCCATGGCTCTGCGTCAGGATGGCAGGGACTTCCATCGGATCCTTGCCCTGCAGTGTTTCCAGAATGACCAGGCCGGTATTGCGCTCGTACTCGCCGTTGACCTCTTCAGCTGTCAGACGCCGCGTACAAGGGATATCACCATAGAAATAATCGGCATGCGTTGTGCCGTACGCCGGAATGGCGCGGCCTGCCTGCGCGAAAGCGGTGGCATGCGTGGAGTGCGTGTGCACTACACCGCCGAGTGCCGGATATGCTTTGTATAGTTCCAAATGAGTGGGGGTATCCGATGACGGACGCCAGCGGCCTTCGACGATCTTGCCGTCGAGAGAGACTACTGTCATGTCTTCTGCTTTCATGGTGTCATAGGATACGCCGCTGGGCTTGATGGCGACCAGCCCGGTTTCACGGTCGATACCGCTAACATTGCCCCAGGTGAAAAGAACGAGCCCGTGGCGTACAAGATCTAAATTCGCCTCATAAACAGCCTGTTTAAGTGCTTCCAGCATATAAGGCGCCTCCTCTCTATTCTGAGTGGATTATATCAGAAATATAAGTACGTGAAAAGCGTTTTGGCAGTTTTTTTCGTTTACAGACCATGATGGAATGTGCTATACTATCTTTTGCGGTTTTGGCCGTGATTCTCAGAAAGGGAGCGTGTGAGATGTCCGAAAAAAAGGAAAACTGGTGGAATATACCTAATGCGCTGACGGTATTCCGTCTGGCATTGGTACCTGTGCTTTGGGTGCTGATGCTGGTATATAAACTGGACTACTGGGCGCTGGGTGTTTTCGTGCTGGCTTCTCTGACGGACATTCTGGACGGGTATCTGGCGCGGCATAATGATCAGATCACCACATTCGGGAAGCTGATGGATCCGCTGGCAGATAAACTGATGACCCTGTCCGTGCTTGCCACGCTGCTGATTCGCGGCATGATCTCCTGGAAACCGGTGGCTTTGCTGGGGATCAAGGAACTGATCATGCTGACAGGCGGTATCCTGCTGTACAAGCGCAAAATTGTTGTGCATTCTCTGTTCGTGGGCAAGCTTGCGCAGGCAGCGGTATGCGCTTCACTGTTTCTGAGCTTCTTCCGCGATAAGTTTACGGACTTTTCTTTCCAGCCGCATACCGCACTGCTCTGGATTGGCGTCGGCGCTGCCTATACGGCACTGATCGTATACATCCGTTCCGTGATCCGCCAGCTGCACGGTATTGAAACGACATACAACCAACTGGAAGAGTGACGACCATTAATCATTGGAGGGACACAATTATGCCGGACAAGAAAACGTATTACATCACTACGCCCATCTACTATCCGAGCGGCAATATGACCATCGGCCACACCTATACCACCGTGGCGGCCGATACCATGGCGCGCTTCAAGAAGATGCAGGGCTATGATACATATTTCCTGACCGGCACGGACGAGCACGGCCAGAAGATCGAGAAGAAGGCTGCTGAAGCCGGTGTCACGCCTATTCAGTATGTCGACAAGATCGTTGCCGAGACCAAAGAGCTCTGGAAGCTGATGAACATCGATTATGATGATTTTATCCGTACTTCCGAAGACCGTCATGTCCGCATTGTTCAGAAGATCTTCAAGCAGTTCTATGATCAGGGCGATATCTACAAAGCTGAGTACGAAGGCATGTACTGCACGCCCTGCGAGAGCTTCTGGACACCGACACAGCTGGTTGAAAAGGACGGCCAGAAGGTGTGCCCCGACTGCGGCCGCCCCTGCCAGCCCATGAAGGAAGAAAGCTACTTCTTCCGTATGAACAAATACCAGGACTGGATGATCGATTATATTGAGAGCCATCCTGACTTTATCCAGCCCGCGAGCCGTGCCAACGAGATGCTGAACAACTTCCTGCGTCCGGGCCTGCAGGACCTGTGCGTCAGCCGTACCAGCGTCAAGTGGGGCGTGCCGGTGGACTTCGATCCTAAGCATACCGTGTATGTCTGGATCGATGCGCTGTCTAATTACATCACAGCCCTGGGCTATGGAACGGATCATGACGAACTGTTCCGCAAGTTCTGGCCTGCGGATGTACATCTGGTAGGCAAGGAGATCGTGCGTTTCCATACGATCTACTGGCCGATCATGCTGCATGCGCTCGGACTCCCGCTGCCCAAGCAGGTGTTTGGCCACGGCTGGCTCATGTTCGGCGCGGACAGGATGAGCAAGTCGAAAGGCAATGTGGTCTATCCCGAACCGATCGTTGCGCACTACGGCGTGGATGCCCTGCGTTACTACCTCATGCGTGAGATGCCCTTCGGTGCTGACGGCAACTATACCAATGAGTCTTTCCTGACCCGCATCAATGCTGACCTGGCTAACGACCTGGGCAACCTGGTCAGCCGTACGGTCGCGATGATCGAGAAGTACTTTGACGGTATCGTTCCCGTCTGGGATGAAAATGCCGTGGATGAGCAGATGGACAATCCGCTCAGGGAGCATTGTGCAGCACTGCCTTCCCTCGTGGAAGAGCAGATGGATAAACTGCAGTTCTCCCAGGCGCTGGTCGAGATCTGGAAGGTCATCGGCGAGTGCAATAAGTATATCGATGGCACACAGCCCTGGGTACTGGGACGCGATCCTGAAAAGCGCGGCCGTCTGGGCAATGTGCTGCTGATCCTGGCTGAATGCATCCGCTTTGTTGCCGTACTGATCGGGCCCGTAATGCCCAATACGCCGGCAAGGATCTTCGAACAGCTGGGCGTAACGGACGAAGCGCTCAAGTCCTGGGACAGCCTGAACTGCTTTGGCAAACTGCCCGAAGGCATCCGCGTACATAAGGGGGATGCGCTGTTCCTACGTCTGGATGTGAAGAAGGAACTGGAGATCCTTGCGGCAGAGAAAAAGATGGCGCCTGCCCCGAAGGCTGAACCGCAGGCAGCCGCCCCGAAGAAGGAAGCTCCGAAGGTCGAGATTCCCGAAGGCTGCGTCAGTATCGATGAGTTCTTCCGCTGCAAGCTGCGCGTAGCAAAGGTGCTGGCCTGCGAACCTGTCAAGAAGTCTGATAAGCTGCTGAAGTTCGATCTCGATCTGGGCAGCGAGCGCAGGACCATCCTGTCCGGTATCGCGAAGTTCTACAAGCCCGAGGAACTAATCGGCAAGAACCTGGTCATTATCGCGAACCTGCCCCCGCGCAAGATGATGGGACTTGAGAGCAATGGTATGATCCTCTCCGCCGTCGAAGAGAAGGAAGACGGCAGTGAGTATCTGCGCGTGCTGACCATTGACGGGGATATCGCTCCCGGCAGTGAAGTAGGCTGAGAAAGAACAAAGGAATCAGAGAATGGCGTGGCAATAAATGCCATTTCCCTGGTGATTGCCGCCGCCATATGATTATGACGGCGGTTTTTGAATGAGGTGAACCGGATGCGGCTTTTTGACTCGCATTGCCATCTGGATGATGAACGCTTTAATGAAGACCGGGCAGATGTGATCGCACACCTGCAGGAGAATAATGTCATGCGCTGCTGCTGTGTGGGAAGCGATCTGCCTTCCTCACGCCGCTGCATTGCACTGGCGAAAGAATATGATTTCATCTGCGCTGCGGCAGGCGTGCATCCGCATGAAGCAAAAGACGTGCCCGCCGATTATCTGGACCAACTGAGGGCACTTCTTCAGGACCCGTGCACGGTGGCGCTGGGGGAGATCGGGCTTGATTACTATTATGATCTGTCACCCCGGGATGTACAGAAGAGAGTAGCTCAAGAACAGCTTGAACTGGCCTTTGAAATGGATATGCCGGTCATTTTCCATATCCGTGATGCACACGGTGACATGTATGAGTTCCTGCGCGCACGGGGGAAGAAACTGCCTGCCGGTGTTATCCACTGCTGCTCAGCGAGCCCTGAACTCGTGCGTGAATACCTGAAGATGGGCTTCTATATTTCCTTTGCCGGTCCGGTCACATTCAAAAAGGCAGCCTCGGTAGTGGCTGCCTCACTGGAAGTGCCTTTGGACAGACTGCTGATTGAGACGGACAGTCCCTATCTGACTCCCGTACCGCTGCGCGGTCAGCGTAACGAGCCTGCGTTTGTACGCTATGTACTGGAGAAACAGGCAGAGATCCATGGCGTATCCGCAGAGCAACTGGCAGAGATCACTTATCAGAACGCTTGTGATCTGTACCGCATTAAGGAGTGAGAAAGCGCTTTCTTTTATTTGCTGATAGGAAAAATCGGTTTATATAAACTGGAGCAGTGCCTATGAGAAAGACTATTCATACAATTATTATGGCGATAGGAATTGCTTTTGCGATACTTAGCATATTCTTACTGATTCTGCTATTTATATGGCGTTATAGCTATATAAGTTTCCCCATTGATAGCATTCGGATTACTAACATCACGAAAACTGATAGTGGATTAACTGTTGAATTCATAAATACAGAGTCTGGCTTCTATCCCAATAAGCTTAAACTGCGGAGAAAAGACAGTACTCTCTATGTATGGATAGGAAAAGGAATCAGCGGTGTATCTAAACAGTATAAAGATATTGATGAGATAACAGTAGGAAATAGTATGGTTCGTGATTGCTATTATTCATTTGATCTTACGTTGGATAATCAGATAGAACGAGTTGTCCTGAAAGGAAAAGAAAAAGAAGATTCCAAAGTTTTATGGGTAACAAATAAAGATGTATAAACCTATATGCAGATTTCAGCTATTTCGCTCTTCAAACTCTAGGTGATGTTTTCTAAAGAAATCATAGTATGCCCGGACATTAGCCAGTTCGGTCCATTTGCGTACGCATGTGTCATAAAAGCGCCTTTGTTGATGTATTTTTTCTCCATGATATGTCTCCTTTTTTGCTTGTTTTCTGTATACAGATTATCAAAAAAACAACAAATATGCAATATGATTTTCCCGGGATAACAATGAGAGGGAAGAAGCGGACAGAGAATTGAATTGACTTTAGGTTTTTCTTATAATATAATTTAAAAGACCTCCTACGTTACAGGCTGAGGCTTGTGCCGTCATCCCCGTGAGGGGAAGGCATATATCATTCTTTGACACAATGCGTGCGGGTAGAAAGGATTATCCCGAACCTGCCGCTGTGTAATACAAAAACACTTTTTGAAAGGGGAAAAACATGAAGAAATTCGCAATCGCATTCCTGGTTGTGGCAATCCTGCTGCTGCCGATGAGCGTGGCTTTCGCCGAGGACCTCAACAGCTTCACGCTTGACGAAATCATTGCCAAGGCACAGGAAGAAGGCCATGTGGAGTCAGTCGGTATGCCTGACTCGTGGGCAAACTGGGGTGACAGCTGGAACGGCCTGACGGCGGAATACGGCATCAAGCACTCCGACGAAGACATGAGCAGCGCTGAAGAGCTGAGCATGTTTATGAACGACAGCACCCGCGACATCGGTGATGTTGGTCTGGCATTCACACAACAAGCGATCGACAACGGCCTGGTGCAG
>JAFZPO010000063.1 GCA_017550305.1 Clostridia bacterium | reverse complement strand
TTGCTCCCGGCAAGGCCAGCAATGCCGGCGGCGTTGCTGTCAGTGCGCTGGAAATGAGCCAGAACAGCCTGCGCCTTTCCTGGACTTTCGAGGAAGTGGATCAGCGCCTCCTGGGTATCATGGAGAACATCTTTGCTGCTGCTGATAAGGCCGCAGAAGAATACGGCGAACCCGGCAACTATGTACTGGGTGCGAACATCGCGGGCTTCCTCAAGGTAGCCACAGCAATGATGGCGCAGGGTGCTGTCTGATATACCACCGTTTATTTCCCGATAAAACAGGAAGGGGATCGGATGAAGACCGGTCCCCTTCTTACATACTTGGATAATTATATGTTGCAATATACTGCAGGCGTTTTTATTATCCCTCAGGGAAAGGTGGATCACTGCTTTGCAGTTCTCCCGGCCAGCATGGTCAGCGTGCAGGAAATCATTGCGGCAATACCCCAGCTGATATAAACGGCACTCTGGCCGATACTCTGCATCAGCAGTCCGGAAATAACGCTGACCAGCGATGTTCCAATATAGATCATGCTGTCGGCAATGCCTGCGATCAGTGATACCCGGCCGGTATCCGCATATTCCAGGGGCAGGATCACGTTCTGCATGTTGGACACACTGTACATCAGGCCGCACAGCATCCCGAGCAACAGGGTAAACAGGAATGCGGGCAATGTACGGAACATTGCGAGCAGCAGCGTGCAGATGGTTGCGGCGACCAGCAGACGGCAGATAGTCGGACGCAGGTTGCCGTTGCTTCTGCGCAGCAGGTACTGGCCAAGCAGAAGACCCATCAGGTTCAGCAGTGGGATGATCAGGGAGATGATGACTCCGGAAGAAGCATCCTGACTGGAGAAGAGCGCCCCGATCAGTGTGGGTGCCCAGGTCATTACACCGTCACGGGCAAAACCGGTTGCAACACAGCCGAGGAAGATCAGCCACAGGCCGGTGCCGAACAGCATTTCGCGGATCGGCATGGGCGGTACGGGGGCTTTGCTGTCGCTCTGTTCGTTTGTGCGGTCACGCAGCGTGTACAGCGCTACTGCTGTGGCAAACACAAGGACCCCGGCAGGGGCAAAGAAAGAAGTCCTCCAGGAGAAACGGGCAGCCATCAGACCGCTGACAGCCCAGGCGAGAAGATGCCCGATAATAAAGCATACGCACATCCAGAAAGAGACGATAGAGCGTTTCCTGCTGTCAAACCAGGCTGCGATCAGGCGTACTACAGGCGTCCACAGCATAGACTGCGCAACGCCGTTCAGCCCCCACAGCACCAGTATCTGCCAATAGGCATTGCTGCAGCCGACGAGCAGATTGCAAAGGGCAGAACCCAGGAGACCGATGATGATATGGCGGCGGGGACTGATGTGGTCGACAATCAATCCGTTGATCAGCTGTCCGGCAGCGTAAATGATGGCAAACACTGTCTGAATCAGCCCGGCCTGTGCATCGGTCAAAGCAAAAGCCTGAGTTACATGCGGCAGTGCACCAGCCAGGTTCATGCGTGCGACATAGCACAGCATATAACAGATAAAGCACCCGGCAAATATGCGTTTTTCCTGTACGGTAAAGCGTTGCTTTTCCGACATTCGATCGCCTCTCTTCGAGCTATAAAATAGCACGATTTTCCTTGAATAGCAAGGCAATGTGCGAAAAAAGAATGTGCTGAAAGAAAAATTTCCAACAGGCTTGACGAACCGGGAATGGTTTGCTATAATCCTTCCCGACAACTGAATCCCTTATCAAGAGTGGCGGAGGGAACGGCCCGATGATGCCCGGCAACCGGCGCGGATGCGTGCGGTGCCAAATCCGGCGGCCAATGGCCGACAGATAAGGCGTTAAAGAAAAAGTATGCGCGCTTGTCTGAAGACAGGCGCTTTTCTTTAGCCGATGAGGGAAAGGCAATTAACAGGAGGAAAGAATGCGTAAACTGTTTACTTCCGAAAGCGTAACCGAAGGACATCCTGACAAGGTGTGTGATCAGATCAGTGATGCCGTACTGGACGATATGCTGCGTCAGGATCCTGCCGCGCGCGTAGCATGCGAGACCTGCACGACCACTGGGCTGGTGCTGGTCATGGGCGAAGTGACGACGACCGGATATACCAATATCGAGGAGATCGCCCGCCGTACGATCAATGAGATCGGTTACAACAATTCTTCGGCTGGTTTTGACGGCAACAGCTGCTCTGTACTGGTAGCGGTACATGGACAGTCACCGGACATTTCCCAGGGCGTTACAGCGACTGAGAACCATGAGCAGGGAGCGGGCGACCAGGGTATGATGTTCGGTTATGCCTGCACGGAGACCCCAGAGTTCATGCCCATGCCCATTGCGCTGAGCCATCGTCTGACCCGCCGTATGGCGGAAGTCCGCAAAGGCGGCCTGCTGCCCTGGATGCGTCCGGACGGCAAGGCGCAGGTGACTGTAGCTTATGAAAACGGCCGACCCGTAGCCGTGGATGCCGTTGTTATCTCTACCCAGCATGATGAAGCGGTCAGCCAGAATGAGATCCGCCGTGCGATGATCGAGGAGGTCATCCGGCATGAGATCCCCGCAGAGCTGCTGCATCGGGACACCAAGTACTATATCAATCCTACCGGACGCTTTGTGATCGGCGGCCCTGCCGGCGACAGCGGCCTGACCGGACGCAAGATCATTGTGGACACCTACGGCGGTTACTGCCCGCATGGCGGCGGTGCCTTCAGCGGCAAGGATCCCAGCAAGGTCGACCGCAGTGCGGCTTATGCCGCGCGGCATGCGGCCAAGAATCTGGTAGCCGCCGGCCTGTGCGACCGCGCGCAGGTGGCTGTGGCGTATGCTATCGGCGTGGCACGTCCTGTCAGCCTGACAGTCGATACTTTCGGTACGGGCAAGCTGCCGGATGACCGTCTGGCAGAACTGGTGAACAAACACTTTGATATGCGTCCTGCCGCCATCATTGACCGCCTGCAGCTACGCCGTCCCATCTACCGTGCTACGGCCGCTTACGGACACTTCGGACGTAACGGGTTCAGCTGGGAAAAGATCGATATGGCCGACCGCCTGCGCGCAGAAGCCGGTATCTGATATAAAAATCCAACATTAGATAACTGAAAAGGGAATCAGATCACGGAAACTCCGTTTTCTGATTCCCTTTTTTCAGACGTTAACGCCCCGGCTTATCAGGGCTTGACCAGTGTCAGGTTTTCTGCGGCAACCTTCTGCACGATCTTCAGCAGTTCCGCTTCGTCATAATATCCTTCCTCGGTCTCGGGATACACGTTGGCGGAGACCAGCACGCAGCGGCCTTTCTGGGCAGCCGGCGTATAGAAGACCAGCGACTGGATATAGTGCGTTTCTTCCATTTCGTCATCATACGCATAGTGATAGGCGAAATAACGGTCTCCGTTGCCGATATCCTTCACTTCGGTGATTTCACCGCGTTCGGCTGTCATGCTGGTGAAGCTGCCATACACCTGGCTGATCATTGCGTCTACCGTGCGGTTTACGGGAGCGACATACAGACGGAGGGTGGAATCGCTTTCGGAGTCAAAGGTAAAATCGGTGCGCAGCGAGGAACTAGAGGCGCTCAGACCTTCTTCACTGACGGCAAAGCCTTCCGGAACAGTAATGTCGGCTACATGGTAATACTTACTGTTCTTGCCTTTATCGCCTTCCACGATCAACCAGGTATCTTCAGCGCCGACGATGGCATCATGGCTGACGCGCAGAGAACCATCATCATAGATGGCATAATACCATACGATCAGCAGCACGATGATGGCTGCCAATGCGATTGCACCGATCTT
The DNA here is from genome assembly GCA_017550305.1 of Clostridia bacterium. GTDB lineage: Bacteria > Bacillota > Clostridia > Christensenellales > Aristaeellaceae > SFMI01. The sequence continues at coordinate 1,592 of JAFZPO010000063.1, read as the reverse complement.
ATACCATTTCTGTGCTTTGGCGGACTGGTCCTTCCACCATTCCTTGAATGTGCGTTCCTTGGGCTTGCGGTACTGTTGCTTGCGCTTGATCTTCTTCTTGCTCATGACTGTATGCTCCTTTTATTCCATGCCTTCGAACTCGGTCTCGGGCATTTCAGGTATCTCTGTATTGCCTTCCTGCGGAAGGGCTTCCGGCACTTGGAAAGTAGCGCGGATAGCTTCCTCGATCTCCTCACGTACTTCGGGATGTTCCTTCAGGTACTGACGCGTATTCTCACGTCCCTGGGAGATGCGCTCGTCCTTATAACTGAACCATGCGCCGCTCTTGTGGATAATATCGCGTTCCACGGCCATGTCGAGGATGGAACCTTCCCTGCTGATGCCCTCACCATAGAGCAGATCAAACTCTGCCGTACGGAAAGGCGGGGCAACCTTGTTCTTGACGACCTTGATCTTGGTACGGTTGCCGATAGGCGTAGCTCCGTTCTTCAGCTGTTCGCCGCGGCGGACATCCAGACGCACGGAAGCGTAGAATTTCAGAGCACGGCCGCCAGTGGTGACTTCGGGATTCCCGTACATCACGCCGACTTTCTCGCGCAGCTGGTTAATGAAGATCACGATGGCATTGGTCTTGCTGACCACGCCTGCCAGCTTGCGTAGGGCCTGGCTCATCAGGCGCGCATGCAGGCCGACGAAGTTTTCGCCCATTTCGCCGTCGATCTCAGCGCGCGGCACGAGTGCGGCGACAGAGTCAACGACTACGATATCAACAGCACCGGAACGCACCAGTGCTTCGCAGATCTCCAGTGCATCCTCACCGGTGGAAGGCTGGCTGACATACAGTTCACCGATATCCACGCCAAGTTTTTCCGCATAGGCAGGATCCAGCGCATGCTCTGCATCGATGAAGGCAGCAATACCGCCGCGCTTCTGGCACTCTGCAACGATATGCAGTGCGACCGTCGTCTTACCGCTGGATTCGGGTCCGAAGATCTCAATAATGCGGCCTTTGGGAATACCGCCGACACCAAGCGCCATATCCAGTTCCAGACAGCCGGTAGGGATCGCATCCACCTTCATATGCGTCTGGTCTCCCAGCTTCATGACGGTACCCTTGCCGAACTGCTTTTCCAGTGAGACCAGGGTGGTTTCAAGCGCACGCGCGCGGTCATCCTGGACTGCCTGTTTTGTGTCTTTCTTTTCCTCTGCCTTTTTTGCCATATTTTTTCTCCTCTTTATTGAAACAGTTTTTCTGCAAGAAAAGCCAAAGCAGCCTGTACTGCCTGACGGCGGATCTCTTCACGGCTGCCGCAGAAACGGCATTTACGTGCGTCGGTGCCGTCGGGGCCTGCGTAACCAAGCCATACAAGCCCTACGTCATCACCGTCCGGACCGGCATAGCCAGTCGTGGACAGGGAAAAAGTGGTCTGGAGCCGTTCCCGTGCACCGCGGGCCATTGCAAGAGCTGTTTCGCGGCTGACTGCGGAATGTGCATCCAGTGTAGATTGCGGTACGTCAAGCAGTGTAACCTTACGGCCTTCATCATAAGCCACGATGCCGCCCATAAAGCATTTGCTGGCACCGGGCACCTG
>JAFZPO010000062.1 GCA_017550305.1 Clostridia bacterium | reverse complement strand
CTTCCTCAACGCGTTCTGGATGACTTTGTTGCACAGGATCATGACAAGGAACAGCACCGTCGCGATGGCGGAAGCGTAGCCCATCTCGAAGCGGGAGAAGCCGTAGTCGAACAGGTGGGTGACGATGGTGCGGGCCGCGTAGTCCGTGCTCGGGTAGCCGGCCAGGGCCCTGGGCACGTCGCAGACGTTGAAGGCCGTGGTGATGGACATGACCGCGCCGAAGAGCAGCATCGGCTTCATGCTCGGCAGCGTGATGTAGTACAGCTCCTGCCAGCGGTTGCGGATGCCGTCCACATAGCCCGCCTCGAACAGGCTGCGGTCCACGCCCTGGAGGCCGGCCACGAAGGCCAGGAAGCCCGTGCCCATGCTCATCCACAGGATCACGATGATGATCACCGGCAGGATGTACCTGGGATCGAGCAGCCACAGGTAGGGCGCGTCGATCAGCCCGAACTGGAGCAGGAAGGAGTTCAGGTACCCGTACGCGTCGCCCCGGAAGATGATGGCGAAGATCGCGTAGGCATTGGCCGCGATGGACGGCGCGTAGAACAGCGCGACGGCGATCGTGCGCAGCCACCGGGGCAGCTCGTTGATGAACCAGGCGCACAGGAAGGAGAGGATGTATCCGACCGGCCCGGTGATCACGGCGATCACGAAGGTGTTGCGCACGGCCGTGAGGAACACCTCATCCTGCAGGACCAGGTTGATATAGTTCTGGAAGCCGATGAACCTCGGCGGCTCCAGGATGTTATAGTACGTAAAGCTGTAAAAAATGGAGGTGACGATGGGCAGGATAAAGAAGGTCAGGAACAGGACCGCGTAAGGGAGAAGGAACAGGTAGCATACCTTCATCCGCTTCGCCTTCGCCCAGTTATATCTCAGCCTTTCCTGTCTCATGCCCAGATATTTGCTCCATGAAGACTCCATCATTACGACCCCCTTTCCCCTTTATTCAGTCCACAGGCAGGTTGAATTCCCTGCGCTTGATCCTGATCTCTTCGTTGATGGTCTTGGCATACGTGAGCAGCGTCTCGCGGGCGTCATCCTTGTCGTTGATCACGCGGCGGATGGCGTTGGTCATGTGGCGCGTCGTGGAATAGCCGCCCGCGATCTCCCTGAAGCCCACGGCGTGGGACATCTGCTCGGTGAGGACGGCCAATTGCTCGCTGCTCCAGCCGATCCTCTCCAGCGCCCCGCGGTTGGCCGTGGTGTACCGGGCGGAGGAGCCCAGGACGCTCTCGATCTCATGCCCGAAGCGGACCTGCGTGTCCTCGCTGACCCACCACTTCATGAACTCCCACGCGTTCTTTTTGATCGTTTCGTCGTCCGTCGCGATCATCATGCAGCACACGCCCTGGGAATGGACGGAGCGGTCGAAGGTGCCGTCCTCCCGGACCGTGCCGGGGAAGAGGGTGAAATCCCACAGGCCCCGGATCTCCGGCGCGGACACCATCAGGGTATTGTAGGTGTTGTAGGAGGCCACGCCCATGGGCATCTCGCCCGAACGGAAGCGGCTCACGAAATCGTAGACCGTGGGCAGGCCGTAGTCATTGTACAGGGAGGTGTACAGCTTGAACGCCGCCACGCCCTGTTCGTTGTCGATCATGGTGTGCGTCGCCTCGTCGTTGTAGATGGCGCCGCCCTGCTGGTAGATCAGGGAGTTGAAGACCGACATGTCCACCGTGGTGATATCCGGGTACGGCACGCCCACGGACAGGTTGTTGCCCTGGATGGTGGGCAGCATGCCGATCAGCTCCTCCCAGGTATTCGGCGGCTCCAGGCCCAGCTCCTCCAGTACGTCCTCGCGGTAGAAGAGCAGGGGGAATTCCTGGGTCTCGGGCAGGGCGTACACGCCGTCGTTGTAGCGCAGGGCGGTCAGCGCGCTTTCGTAGAACGGCTCGACCACCTTGTCGAAATCCTCGAACTGGGTCAGGTCCTCCACGGCGTTGCGCATCGCGTAGTTGACCGGGAACCAGGAGCCCACGGACAGCACCACGTCGGGCCCGTTGCCGGCCACAACGGCGGTCAGGAGCGTATCGGCCACGACGAGCTTGACGTTGACGTGGATATGCGTGTTGGCGGTGAAGTCCTCGTCCACCATGGTCTTGAGCACGGTGCTCTGGTCGCGGCCGGTCACGATCCACACCTCGATCAGGTCCTCCTCGGTGCCCTCCTCGTACTTGTCGCCCAGGGAGTTGTAGTCCACCGTGTAGGAGGCGATGCAGGAGCGGATCTCATGGGCCAGCCGGCGGAAGCCCCCGTCCCGGACGACGGGCAGCTCGGCATCCCGGCCGCTGACGATGATCAGATCGATGTCCAGCTTGGTCTCGGCCATGTTCTGCATCGCCGTGCCAAGGCTGGTGATATTGTCCTTGAAATTGCTGAAGGACTGGGTGATGCGCTCCGTATGCGCGACAAAGCCCTCCAGCTGTACTGCCAGGGTCTGCGCCACGGCCACACGGTCGCTCTTCTGACCGGTGATGGCGACGGTATCGTCCACCAGCTTGTACAGGCGCTTGCTCTCAAGGCCCATGGCCTCGATCACCTCGGGATAGAGCTTTTCGAGATTGTAGTCGCGGAACCGGTCGGGGTTGACGCCCGTCAGGATCAGCAGCTTGCGGTAGATTAGGTTGAGGCGGTAGATGCTGTCCTCCAATTGCTGCAGGATGGGGCCCATCTCGCCCAGGGTGGCCTCCAGGCGGATCCGGTGGGTGCCCGCGTCCAGGTAGAACATGTAGGGCTCCCCGCTCTCCTCATCCTTCAGGGTCATCAGATCCCAGGACGTGTTGTACGCGAAGGAGATGGCGCTGACCTCCTCAAAGGGGATCTCATCGTCGATATACAGGGTGCGGCAGGACAGGGCGCCGCGCTGGTACGCCTGCCGGGCCTTGATGCTGATGGTATAATAACCGGCCTCGGGGACCTCAAAGTCCCACTCGATCCACTGGCCGGCGATGTTCCACGGGTCGCCGCCGATGTAGTTGAGCACGGTGTGGGTCACGCTGTTGGGCTCCGTCGACGGGGACGACCGGTCATACCGGGCGTACAGGGACG
>JAFZPO010000061.1 GCA_017550305.1 Clostridia bacterium | reverse complement strand
CGGAGAAGACGCCGCTTCGCACCAGCAGTCCCTACAGTGCGTCCAAGGCTTCGGCAGACCTGCTCGTGCAGGCGTATCACCGGACGTTCGGGCTGCCGGTGACGATTAGCCGCTGCAGCAATAACTACGGGCCGTACCAGTTCCCAGAGAAACTGATCCCGCTGATGATCGCGAACTGCCTGAACGACAAGCCGCTGCCGGTATACGGCGAGGGCTTGAACGTGCGCGACTGGCTGTATGTGGAAGACCACTGCCGCGCGATCGACCTGATCATCCGCGAGGGGAAGGTCGGAGAAGTATATAACATCGGCGGGCATAACGAGATGCGGAACATCGACATCGTGAAGCTGATCTGCAAGGAGCTAGGCAAGCCCGAGAGCCTGATCACATATGTGAAGGACCGCAAGGGGCATGATATGCGGTACGCGATCGATCCGGAGAAGATCCACAGCGAGCTTGGATGGCTGCCGGAAACGAAGTTTGCGGACGGGATCAAAAGGACGATCAGGTGGTATCTTGACAACCGCGGCTGGTGGGAAGAGATCGTCAGCGGCGAATACCAGAATTATTACGCGAAGATGTACGGGAACAGATAGGAGGCGGAGGTATGCAGATCGGTGTAAGCAGCTACAGCTTTGCACGTGAGCTGAAACGCGGTATGACCTACTTCGAAGCCTGCGACCAGGCGGCCGAAATGGGGTACAGGGGCATTGAATTCATCGACCTGGAACCGCAGTACGGCGCCGGGATCACGGACATTGAAGAGTTGGCTGTCCGCATCCGTGAACACTGTGAACGCCTGAGCCTGGCGATCCCCGCCTATACGATCTCGGCCGACTTCCTGAACGGCCGCGGATGCGCGCCCGAGGAAGAGCCCGAACGCGTTCAGCGTTGCGTGGACATCGCGGTGCTCCTGGGCGCGAAGGTCATGCGCCATGATGCGTTCTGGCATATGGACGGGATCCGCGACTGGCGCGAGGCGGTCGAAAAGATCGCGCCGGCCATTGCGGGCGTGGCGCGGTATGCTGCCGCGCGCGGTATCGTGACCTGCAGTGAAAACCACGGACTGATCATGCAGGACAGCGAGCGTGTCGAGACGCTGATCCGCAGCGTGAATGAGCCGAACTACGGCTGGCTCGTGGATATAGGCAATTTCCTGTGTGCGGACGAGGATCCGCAGCATGCCGTGGGCATCGCGGCGCCCTATGCCGTGCATGCGCACGTCAAGGACTTCCTGTTCCGTCCGGGTCAGGAAGAGAAGCCGGGCGGACACTGGCTGACCACGCGCGGAGGAAATTATCTGCGCGGCACGGTGGTCGGGCATGGTGTGGTGCCTGTGCGTTCGTGCATCCGGCAGCTGCGCGCGGCCGGGTACAACGGATGGCTGTCGGTGGAGTTTGAAGGCGCCGAGGAGACACTTCCCGCCCTTCGTGACGCGATCGAGTACCTGCACCGGATCGGTGCGGAAGGAGAAGGAAAATGATCAAGGTCGGTGTTATCGGCTGCGGCACGATCGCCAATGCAGCGCATATTCCCGCATACATGAAGAACCCGCATGTGGAGATCAAGTATTTCTGCGATATCATTCCCGAACGCGCCCAGGCTGCGGTGGAGAAGTACGGCTGCGGCATCCCGGTCGTCGATTATCATGACGTGATCAGCGATCCTGAGGTCACGGCTATCTCCGTGTGTACGCCCAATAATGTGCATGCGCCCATTACCATTGACGCCCTGCATGCCGGAAAGCATGTGCTGTGCGAAAAGCCCGCAGCACGCACGTATGCCGAGGTCGAGACCATGATGGCGGCACAGAAGGAGACGGGCAATATCCTGGTGATCGGCGTCGTCAACCGCTTCAATGACGCGGTGCGGCGCATCAAGGCCTATATCGATGAAGGCAGGCTGGGTACTGTACATCATGTATATGTCAGCTTCCGCCAGCACCGCAGCATCCCCGGACTGGGCGGCGCGTTTACGACGAAGGCGATCGCAGGCGGCGGTGTGCTCATCGACTGGGGCGTGCACTACCTGGATATCGTCATGTACTGCTGCGGCGATCCCGCGGCGCGCACGGTCAGCGGCGAGACCTTCAGCAAGCTGGGCTGCGATATCCCCGGCTATGTGTACAAGGATATGTGGGCCGGCCCGCCCAAGATGGACGGCGTATATGATGTGGAGGAGTCCATCACCGGTATTGTGCGCACGGAAGGCCCCGTGATCAGCTTCAACGGTGCCTGGGCACAGAACATCGCCGAAAAGGAATGCTATATCGACTTCATGGGGGATAAGGCAGGCATCCGTCTGCAGTACGGCAAGGGATTCACGCTGTATACGACAGAGGAAGGCGCGCTGGTGCAGTATGCCCCGGAATTCCATATGAGCGATATGTTCCAGAACGAGATCGATGCGTTCGTTGATTATGTGCGTCAGGGTACGCCCATGCCCAGCACGATCGGCACGGTGTCGATCACGGCGCGCCTGATGCAGGCGATCTACGATTCCGCCGAGCAGCACCGCGAGATCGTTCTCGATTAAACTTGGTTCATATACGGGCAGGCATATTGCCCGCAGCGCAAAACTGAACAATAAAACAGACGGACACATCACTGTGATCCGTCTGCTTGTTTTGCTGGTGATTATTCCTTCAGGACGCCTTTGTTCAGGCGTACTTCGGGAAGAGCGTCATCAGATGTGGCAGATGTAGCCGCCATCAACGATGATCGAGGTGCCGGAGACGTAGCTGGAATCATCGGAAGCCAGGAACGCGACGGGGCCGGAAACTTCTTCGGGCTCAGCACGGCGGGCCAGCGGGATACCCTTTTCCATCTGCTTCAGGAACTCGACCAGAGCGGGATCAGCGTCCGCCTCGGACATCGGGGTCTTGATGATGCCGGGGTTGATGCAGTTCACGCGGATGTTCTCCTTGCCGTACTCGACAGCAGCGGACTTGGTCAGGCCTTCCACAGCGTGCTTGGCGCCGCAGTAAGCCGTGCCGGTGGATGCACCGCGCACGCCGTCAACAGAGGAGATGTTGATGATGGAGCCGTTGCCGGCCTTGCGCATGGAGGGAACAACAGCCTTCATGCCATAGACGATACCCATGTAGTTGATCTTGATATGACGCTCAAAATCAGCACCGGTGAGCATGTCCATCGGCAGGAACTTGCCGTAGCCCGCGTTGTTGACCAGGGTGGTGACGGGTCCGAAGACCTCTTCAGCCTTGGCTACAACAGCAGCCCACTGCTCTTCGCTGGTGACATCCAGATGCATGTAGATCGCATTCGGGCCCAGCTTATCAGCCAGAGCCTGGCCAGCGCCGTCCTGGATATCGGTCACGACGACCTTCGCGCCTTCCTTAACGAAGCGGATGGCGTGCTTTTCGCCCATGCCCTGCGCAGCACCGGTAATGATAGCAACTTTTCCTTCGAGCATACCCATAGTTACATAGCCTCCTAAATAGATATTGTATTACCGAATTGGACCATATTATATTGTAGTACCTGAAAAACGGAAAGTCAATGCTTTTTTGCAAAAAATGGCAGAAAACAGCAAGATTAATCAAGGTTTCGGCTGCTTTTGCCCGCCTAAAAAGCAATTGCGTGGGGAATGGTTCGGGTGTATAATCAAATGTACCACTTTTAGGAGGTGTTCCCTTGCTGAAGCGTGTGCTTTGTTTATTGATCGTCCTGATCCTGCCGTGCGCCGCACTGGCAGATTATGTAATGGCGGGCTGTGATCCCGAGGCCACTTCGCGCAACTGGAAGACCAACCAGTTTTTCCAGCGCATGGAAGAACGCACGGGCATTAAGTTCACCTATCGCCAGTATACGAAGACAGAAGACTGGACCCAGGCCAAGCAGAATATGACTGCCGGCGACGCCGATCTGCCTGACGTGCTCTTTAAGGCACAGCTGACTCCGGCCGAGTGCATCGAGCTCCTGGATAAGGGCGTACTGATCGACCTTGCGCCGTACCTGGAAGAAGACTGCCCCAACCTGTGGGCGCTGCTTTCGGAGAACCCCGATTATCTTGAAGCGATCACGCTGCCTGACGGACGCATTGCTGCGCTGCCCTCAATCAGCGAACAGCCGCTGCAGAACTGCATATGGCTGAACCAGGACTGGCTGAACACGCTGAAACTGGAAATGCCCACCACAGCGGAAGAACTGACCGAAGTACTGCGTGCGATGCGTGACGGCGACCCGAACCGCAACGGCAAGAAGGACGAGATCCCGCTGGCTTTTATCGGATCCTTTGACCTGAAATTCCTCGGTCATGCCTATGGGCTGATCGCGAACGACTATAACATCCGCGCGGTGGACGGTAAAGTGCGTTTCATGCCGCTGGAGGAGAATTTCCGTCCCTTTGTGGAATGGCTGCGCGAGCTCTATACGGAAAAGCTGATCGACCCGAGCGGCTTCTCCACCTCGGATACGGTCCGTCAGATCACTGATGACAGCAAGACGAACATCTACGGCGGTGCCATCACCACCATGGTGAGCAACTTCCTCCCGGCCGCATGGCTTTCTTCCTATGCTGCGATGCCGCCTCTTGCCTATGAGGGAGAGAGCATCTACCGCAGCTTTATCGGCCCGGTCATTACCGGAACGTTTGCCGTGACGAGCGCCTGCAAGGATGTGCATGAAGTGCTGCGCTGGGTGGATGAGTTCTATACCGAAGAGGTATACATCCTCGGCAGTGCCGGTATGGAGAATGTCGATTATGTGATCGACGGCGACGGCACCTGGCGCATGACCGCTGCCGCGCAGAACAACACCTATTTCAGCGGCGATGTGCTGATCTCGTCCGGCCCGGCGATTCCGGGGCTTGCGTCGGAAGCCTTCCAGCGCCGCTATTATGACACAACGGTCAACTTTATCTCCGATCAGCTGGGGATCGTCAATTCGATCGCCGAGCGCCCCTTCCCGTATTATTCACTGACCTCGGCCCAGGAAGCGGAGATCGCTCCGCTGCAGATGGCGATCGGCCGCCTGGTGGATGAATCGATCGGGCGCTGGGTAACAGGCGAGACGCCCATTGACGACGCGAGCTTCGCGGACTTTGAAAAAGAATTAAAGGCAGCAGGTCTGGACGAGTTCATGGCCTTCTGGCAGAACATCCTTGACGGGAGGACGAGCAAGTGAAAAGCAGGAGCGATCTGCTGCGGATCCTTAAATCAGATGAGGGGATTGCCCGCATATCCGCGCTGTATGGTACCCGCAGCGGCGTAGCCGCCCGCCAGCTGGAACGCTATATGCTTCTGGTCAAGAAGCATGAAGACCTGTTCGGAAACGAAACGGCTCCGCGGATCATCAGCGCGCCCGGACGCACCGAACTGTGCGGCAATCATACAGACCACAATAACGGGCTGGTAATGGCGGCAGCTGTTGACCTTGATACCGTTGCTGCGGTTTCCCCGCGCAATGATCTCAGGGTGAACCTACACAGCGAAGGCTTCGCGCCTGTCAGCCTGGACCTTAGTGAAGAAGGTCCCGTGGCCGGTGAACAGGGCACGCCTGCGGCGCTGATCCGCGGGATCGCCCGGCGCATGCGTGAAAAGGGCGTTGCGATCCGCGGCTTTGACGCCTGCGTGACGTCCGATGTACGCACAGGCAGCGGGCTGTCTTCCTCCGCGGCATTTGAAGTGATGATCGTAACGGTCTTTGATACCCTGTACGGTGAAGGCAGTATCGATCCTATGGAGCGCGCGGTCATTTCCCAGTATGCCGAGAATGAATACTTCGGCAAGCCGTGCGGGCTCATGGACCAGATGGCCTGCTCTGTCGGCGGGCTCGTCGCGATCGACTTCAAGGATGAACCGAAAGTAACGCCCCTGCAGATGGATTTGAGCGGGTATTCCCTGATCGTCGTCAATACCGGCGGCAGCCATGACGACCTGACGGCTGAGTACGCGGCCATCCGGCAGGAGATGAATGCTGTGGCGGCGTGCTTCGGTGAGAAAACGCTGCGCGGCGTGCGCCCGGAACAGCTCTGGCATGAACTCCCGATGATCCGCGAGAAGGCGGGCGACCGTGCCGCACTGCGCGCCATGCACTATTATGCCGAGAACGAGCGCGTGAAGCGGCTGGTCAAGGCCGTGCAGGCGGGGGATACGCAGGAGTTCCGCAAGATCCTGATCGAGTCCGGACGCAGCAGCTGGATGTACCTGCAGAACGTGTATGCGCATAATGATACGCAGCCGCTCTGCGTGGCACAGGGCATCGCCGAGCATCTGCTTGCCGAGTGCGGTGCCTGGCGTGTGCACGGCGGCGGGTTCGCCGGCACCACGCTCAACCTGGTGCCGCATGACCAGGAAGAGCGCTTCCTGCGCCATATGCGCCGTGCATTCGGCGAGAACGCGTGCAGCGTACTGTCCGTGCGTTCGGCCGGCGCGGTCGCCGTGTTCTGATTCAGTACAGGATTCCGGACTTTATTGACAGCGGTATCCCGCAGTGATATACTTCCTCACAGGATCGTAAGATCCGCATTCTTCGGGGCAGGGTGAACTGCGCGCTGCAGCAATTCCCGACCGGCGGTACAGCCCGCGAGCCGAAAGGCAGATACGGTGAAACTCCGTGGCCGACAGTATAGTCTGGATGAAAGAAGAAGCATGCATTTATGCTTGCGCTGCCCCCGATTTGCGCGTCGGGGGCGTTTTGTTTTTTGAGGAGGCTGCTCTCATAATGAAAAAGTATGATACCAAACACCTTGTTACCCTGGCCATGATGGCCGCGATCGCGTATGCCGCGGTCGCACTGATCCGCATTCCCGCCGTGTCCTTTCTGAAGTATGAGCCCAAGGACGTGATACTGGTGATCACAGGCTTCCTGTTCGGACCGCTGGACGCGCTGATCGTGACCCTGGTCGTATCGCTTGTGGAAATGGTCACGATCTCTGAGACCGGACCGATCGGGCTGCTGATGAACGTGATCTCTTCCGCGTCCTTTGTCTGCGTCGCCGCGGCGATTTATCACAAGAACCGTACGCTGAAAGGCGCGCTGATCGGTCTGGGCATCGGCGTTCTGCTGATGACAGCGGTCATGTTGCTCTGGAACTACCTGATCACCCCGATCTACCAGGGCGTTCCGCGCTCTGTCGTAGCGGGCATGCTGGCACCTGTGTTCCTGCCTTTCAATCTTGTGAAAGGCGCGCTCAATGCGGGCATCACGCTGCTGCTGTATAAGCCTGTTGTTCAGAGCCTGCGCAAGGCGAAGCTGGTGCCTGCCGGCAGCGGAAAGGGCACCGGAGACAGGAAGACTTCCATCTATGTGACGGTGATCGCACTGTTCGTTATTGCCACAAGCGTGCTTGTGATTCTTGCTATGTCAGGGAAGATCTGAGATGATTTCTGTTAACTTAACCGGCACTGTCGTACATGGCCACGGAAAGGGCAGGACCGCGGGATTCCCGACGGCCAATCTTGCTTGTGAACAAGGGACCGTGCTCCCGCCGTGCGGCGTCTATGCCGCGCGTGTGACGATCGAAGGCAGGCAGTACGTCGGTGTGACGAATGTCGGCACACGGCCTACGGCAGATGACAGTGCGCTGACCACTGTCGAGACATGGATCCTGGACTGCAGCGGGGATCTCTATGGTAAAGAGATGAAGCTCGGGCTGCTGTCCTACCTGCGCGGGATCCGCAAATTTGACTCCATGGAAAACCTGAAGGCGCAGATCAATCTGGACGCGCAGAAGGCGAAAACGCTGCTGGCGGAAGCCCCGATGTCGGCAGCCGTGATCACCTGCAGCGCGTCAGAGACGCGGGATACGGCAGCAGTTCTTGCCGGCCTTCTGCAGGGCGGGGACGTGCTCGTCCTGCGCGGAGACCTCGGCGCCGGGAAGAGCGAGTTTGCGCGCGGGATCGCACGGGGGATCGGTGTGACCGATGCTGTTCCGAGCCCTACGTTCACGATCATGAACATGTATGAGAGCGGCATGTTTCCGCTGTATCATTTTGACTGGTACCGCGTGGAAGACGCTGAAGAACTGTATGAGATCGGTGCACAGGAGCAGCTGCCCGGGGAAGGCATAACGCTTATCGAATGGGCGGAACGCGCTGAAGAGCTGCTCCCGGAGACACGTCTTGAGATCATTATTGAAACGCTGAATGAGGAAATGCGCCTGCTCCGGTTCAGCCCGAAAGGCGCTTTCCGTGTAATGGATTGGGAGAGGATACTGAAATGCTGATTCTGGCCTTGGATACTTCAGGACCCGTAGCCGGTGTGGCCGTCTGGGAGGACGGACGCATCCGGTACGAAGGCGCGGCCGTCAACAAGCTGACACACAGTGCCAGCATCATGCCCATGGTGGAAGAGGCACTATGCCGTGCCGACCTGAAAAAGGAACAGCTGACACATCTGGCAGTAACGGTCGGTCCGGGCAGCTTTACGGGTGTGCGTATCGGCGTCACGGCAGTGAAGGCCATGGCACATGCGCTTGGACTGCCCTGTATTGCCGTAGATACTCTTGAAGCCACGGCAGCGGGTATCGAAGAGGCAAATGCTGTCAGTTGTCCGATCCAGGACGCGCGGGTACAGCAGG
>JAFZPO010000060.1 GCA_017550305.1 Clostridia bacterium | reverse complement strand
GGTGAATCATGTCGGACATGACCATCGCTTCGTCCTGGTCGTGTGTGACGAAAATGGTGGTGATGCCCAGTTTCTGCTGAATCCGGCGGATTTCGATCTGCAGGTTTTTGCGCAGCAGGGCGTCGATAGCGCTGAGCGGCTCATCGAGCAGAAGCACCTTCGGCGCCGTAACCATAGCGCGGGCGAGGGCCACGCGCTGCTGCTGGCCGCCGGAAAGCTGCGCGGGATACTGGCTGATCTTCTCGCTCAGGCCAACGATGTCCAGCATTTCCTCAACCTTCTTGCTGATTTCTTCCTTCGGCAGCTTTTTCAGCTTCAGGCCGTAGGCCACGTTATCGCGCACGTTCATATTGGGGAACAGGCTGTATTGCTGGAAAACCATGCCGATACCGCGGCGGCGCGGGATCACGTCAGTGATGTCCTGGCTGTCGAGATATATGCGTCCGCTGGTAACCTGCTCAAGCCCCGCCAGGCATCGAAGCAAGGTCGATTTGCCGCAGCCGGACGGTCCCAGCAGCGTGACCAGCTGACCCTTTTCGACTTCAAGGTCAATATCCTTGAGAACATGATTCGGTCCGAACATCTTATTGATTTTTTCAAAGCGAATATATGACATCGTTAATTCCTCTCGTTTCTGATTTTCTCAAGGGTACTCCTGCTCTGCAGGGTGAGCACGACAGCAGTAATGGCAAAGGTGATCAGCATGATGACGACGAAAACTGCGGACGCCTCGGTGCTGGAACGCTTCATGCTCTGATACAGGAACTGCTGCATGTTATTAACGTTGGAGCTTGACAGGTTGCGGATGATGACGTAATCTCCGAATAGCAGTCCCACGCCCAGAAGGCTCGATACCGTAATACCGGTCAGGATATTGGGTACGATAATCTTAAAAAATGCCTTGAGTTTGCTTTCGCCCAGCATTTCGGCCGCTTCCAGCAGCATGTTCATGTTGACAGCGCGCATACCGTTACGGATACCGTTGAAAATGTGGGGAAGGATGATGATACAGTACGCGCCGAACAGCATGACCATGCGACCGCTGAAAATTGAAGTGCCCCTTGCATATAAAGACAAGATGGATACAGAGAGGATGACGCCCTGAATGGTATAAGGAATCATGCATAGGATCTGGACGTATTTTTCCAGCCGCGGGAAATAGACCGTTACCGCGAAAAGCGCCAGGAGCACTACCAGAATAGTGATCAGGATCGGGACGACGCACACCAGCAGCGTCTGATACATGGAGGTCAGGAAAGCGCCATTGGTGAAAATGGATTTATATGCATCCAGTGTGAAACCTTGCGGCACAATTCCCGTCCAAGTCTCAAAAAGGGAATAGATAATGGTTGCAATCAACGGTATCAGCAGCCATACGATGACGATCGTCATAACGATATTGGCATAAATCTTGGTGCGTTTCATCGCTTCCTCACCTCTTTTCCCATTTCGTCGTCTTTTTGGTGATATAGTTATTGAGCAGGATCACAATGCACATGATCACCATCATCACCACAGAAAGGGCGGCTCCCAGCTTCGGCTTGGTTCTGATATCGCCCACGAACTGTGCCGAGATGTTGATCGGCAGCAGGGAGAAGTTGTTCATCAGCAGTGCGTAGGCCGTTGCGTAGGCACACAGGGCGTTGGCGAAGAGCACGCTCAGGGTAGAAAAAATGCTGGGCAGCAGCACGGGGATGCCGATCTTTCCCCAGAAGTGCAGACTGTTGCCGCCCAGAAGCATATTGGCCTCGTTCCATTCGGTGCGGATTCCGTTGAAGGCGGGAATCAGCAGCAGCGTGGAGAGAGGGATCTGGAAATAGATGTACATAAGCGTCAGGCCACTTCGTGAATATAAGTCGAAGTTCTGTATGAACTCGACCCCGTACACATTGGCGATCTGTCTGACGACACCAGCGTTGCCAAGGAGGATCATATAGGCGAAAGCCAGGGGAACGCCCGCAAAGTTGGACGTCATGTTCAGGATCGTCATGAAGACACTGCGGAACCTGCCTCTTGAATTATAGGCGGCGCGGGCGCCGAGAAATGCGATTACGATCCCCACAGCTGTTGAAGTCAAAGTGATCCTGAGACTGTTCAGGATAGCTGTTTTGTAACTCAGCGTAGTAAAAATCTTTTGATAGTTTTCCAGGCTGAAATGGATGTTGGGCTTCTTGTCGATGCCGAAGCTGTCGACCACCAGCATGATGAGCGGCAGCAGCTCATACATCACGACCAGAAACAGAAACGGCAGCAGTGCCAGCAGATAGATGTATTTTGAGTTGCGATTGGTAAGTGCTCTGGATCTTTCTTTTCCCATAAAGCATTCTCCATTCGAAAAATGGGGGCGCACTTTTTGGAGTACGCCCCCTCGGCTTACCAAATGATTATTTGCTCAGCAGCGGGATAATATTGTCATTCCACCATTCAGAGACTTCTACGCAGGCGGCCGTATAGGCTTCAGCATCAGAGAAGCTGCTGACGGCGTTGGCATAGGTGCTGGGATCGAAGGCTTTGTACTCATCCGGAACGACGAAGTCGGTACGGGTGGGCAGAGCGCCGGAGATGGCCAGGTTGGTCTGGCCGGCGTCGGAGAAGATGTATTCACGGGCAAGCGCCGCGGCAAAGGGTGTATCGGAATTCTTGGAGATGACGGAAGCATAACCGGTCATCACAGAACCATCAGAGGGGATCGCCAAGGTGAATTTATAAGCGGGAGTATCTTCACTGTATTGCTTCACGTTCCAGCTCCAGGTCACGCCGCACTGGACTTCGCCGGCCTGGATGCGGGCCAGCAGGATGTCGCCGCTGTCGATGCGGCCAGCCTTTGCCATCTCGGTCCAGAAATCATATGCGGGCTGGAGGTTGTTCAGGTCGCCGCCGAAAGCGAATGCGGTGGCGATGACAACGCCCTGACCGGTGGCGCCGCCGACCACGTCGCCGATGGTCAGCTTATAGCTGCCGTTCTTCACATCCGCCCAGCTGGTAGGAGCCGGGTCGGAGCACAGGTCATTGTTGTAGATGAAAGCGGTGCAGCCGGTGTAAGCGATCATCCACTTTCCGTCTTCGCCTTTGGCCCACTCGGGAACGCTGTCCCAGTAGCTGGTCTTGTAGCCCTGGACCAGATCCTCGTCCAGCGCGGTCTGAATGAAGCCGGTGCCGATGTCGCCAATGTCGCGGGTCGGATCGTTCTTGAACATATTCAGCTCTTCTGCGCTGGACATGTCTTGGTCATCGTGCGCGATGCCATAGGTCTCAGTCAGACCCTTCCAGCTGCCGCCCCAGTTGGCCCACGTGTCAGGCATGCCAACAGAATCCACGTGGCCTTCTTCCTGGGCTTTGGCGATGATCTCATCCAGTGTGTAGCTGTTGAGGTCTTCGGCCACAGCGGCAAACGCGGTCAGCATCATCGTAGCCGCAAGCAACAGGCATAAGAGTTTCTTCATAGATCTTTCCTCCTGTTAAATTTACCACATATCCTGTGGTTTTTGTAATGTTATTATACAGACCTTTGTCATGATTGTCAAATCATTTTAGAACTTAAACTGTAAACGTTTTTTCATCTTTATTGACGAAACTTGCTTTTCGTAATAGAATTGATTCGATTCATTTCAATGGGAGTGATTCGAGTATGAGTAATTTACACAGGATGGCTGCCTTGCTCACATTGCTGCTGGTGATTGGAGCGGCTTCGTCTGCTGAGAATCTGCTGCCGATCAGCGTACTGGACAATAACGGTCAGGCTGCGGAAATGACTGAGTTTGTTGCGGATGGAGATAATGCGTGGTGGGCGGAACTGCCGGAGGACAGCAGTTTTGACAATCTTGTACTGATGATAGAAGGAGATGACCCTTCCGGCTTTTTTCCTGCCAGCGGATCGGTTGTCTCTATCCCGGACGCAGGTGAAATGATTGAGAATGCAGGATATATAGTTATTGCGCAATATGATGATGACGGTACTGAAAAAGAACGGATGCGTCTGTACGCCAGTCATGCACCGTATGCTCCTGTACAGGAAAAGTCATACAGATCAATGCGCGCCGCAGGGCAGTGGGGGCGTATAAACGGAACCGCAATTCTGAAAACCGATCCGGAAACTGCAGACGAAGAAGCAGGACGCCTGGATGCCGGAACCCGTGTATTTGTATTATTTACTTGTCAGGTTAAGAATAAGGAATACGCATGCATTCGATTTGCGGAAGACACATTCTATATTGCAAGGAATAACGTAAGGTTTCTGACTGACACAGCCAACGTGAGCTTTGAAGCTCAATTCCTGCGGGAAAACGAGATGTCAGAAGAATACAGAATTGTTAAAACGATGTATAATGCAAAAATCCGGGATACCATCGGAACGTCAAGCGATGCAGTCGTTGAGACAGCGCCTCTGAATACGATACTGCTGGTACTAGCCCAGGTTTCATGGGACAACAGACTGTATGATCTGGTTTACAGATTCGATAATGGCGTTATTGGTTTTGTTCATGACAGCCAGATGAAAGATCTCAGCGAAGAAGAATCAGCTGAGGCTTTAGCCGGTACAGATGAGGATACTGCGGCGTTTGCGGGGACAGT
>JAFZPO010000059.1 GCA_017550305.1 Clostridia bacterium | reverse complement strand
GCCCCTCCCAGCCCATGCGTTTTGAAGCCGGTGACGGCACACAGCTATCAGTCGGCAAGAACGCGCTTCAGAACGAGCGCCTGACGCAGGCCGCCAAGGGTGATGACCTCTGGCTGCATGCAAAGGACATGCCGGGCTCGCACGTGATCATTCATGCGGAAGGAAAACCCGTCAGTGAAGAAGCGCTCCGCTGCGCGCTGCAACTGGCTTCCTGGTACAGCAGTGCTCACGGCGTTTCGGTGCCCGTGGATGCTGTTGAACGCCGCTACGTCAAGAAGCCGTCCGGAACGCCGGCAGGCTTTGTCACCTTCACGCATCAGGCCACTTATTTGATCTCAGTCACAGAAGCGGAAATACGGAAAATTAACCGAATCCGCTGAACGCTTCTTTTCCGTGCCTATTCATTCTACGATACAATCAGCTTAGCGATATACAGAAAGGATGGTTTTGATGCAGACGGAAAATTTCCTGCGCGAAATAACAGCCGTGCCCGGCCTTTCCGGCAATGAGGCTGCCGTTGCGCGCGCAATCGCCGATGCTTTCCGCCCGTGCTGCGATGAAGTGCACATCGATGCGCTGAACAGTGTGATCGGACACATTCAGGGCAGCGGACCGAAGGTAATGCTCTGTGCGCATCTGGATGAAATCGGCCTGATCGTTGCCGCCATCGAAAAGGACGGAGCGGTCCGTTTCGGCAATGTCGGCGGAGTCGATCCCAGGATTCTGCCAGGAATGCGCGTCACCGTGTACGGAAAAGAAACGCTGATGGGCGTGGTCGGTGCAAAGGCGCCGCACCTCCTGACCGAAGAGGACCGGAAAAAGAATTATCGCCGCGAGGATCTTTTTATTGACCTGGGCATGTCGCCCGAACGCGTAAATGCTCTCGTGCAGATCGGAGACCTGATCTCTCTCGAAGGCGGTGTAACCACCCTGCTCAACGGACGCATGGCAGGCAAAACGATGGATGACCGCTCCTGCGTCGCCATTCTTCTGCGCACCATGGAACGTCTGAAGAAAATGGACTCTGTCGCCGATCTGTATTTTGTCGCTTCCTGTCAGGAAGAGGTCGGCGGTTACGGTGCCATGACGAGCGCATTCGGAATCGATCCCGATTTTGCCGTAGTGCTCGATGTCACGCACGCCAGGACTCCCGGTGCGCCGGACCTCGAAGTGTTTGACCTGACCTCACCAGTGGCAGCCAAGGGGCCGTATCTGAATCCCTATCTGCGCGAACGTCTGACGGAAGTCGCGAAAGAGATCAACGTCACGCTGCAGGATGAGATCGTACCGCGCTATACTTCCACCGATGCTGACGATATCACTGTTTCGCGCTGCGGTGTTCCGACTGTTCTGATCGAGCTCCCCGTCAAGTATATGCATACCTCTGTTGAACTGCTGGACCTGCACACGCTTGAAGAGACTGCCCGCCTGCTGGCAGCGTTCTGCGCTGCCGCGGAAGACCGCTGGAGGGATGAGCTATGGATCTGAAACAATTATGTGAAATTCATGCGCCTGCCGGCGAAGAAAAGCGCATCCGCAAGGCACTGTTAGCAGAAGCGCGTGCCCTGTGCGGCGAAGAGAACGTACGCATCGACCGCATGGGCAATGTGCTCTGCTTCAAGAAAGGGCGCGAAGCCGGCAAGCCCCATGTATGCGTTTCTGCACACATGGACGAAGTGGGCTTCATTATCATGGGCGCCACCGAGGACGGGCTTCTCCGTTTCCGTCCCATCGGGGGCATCGATCCGCGTGTGATCGTTTCCAAACGTGTACTGGTCGGCGATGACCTGGTCCCGGGCGTGATCGGAGCGATGGCCATCCATCTGCAGAGCGCTGCTGACCGTGAACGCGTGCTTGATTACGACGGGCTGTATATCGACATCGGCGCAAAGAACAAGGATGAAGCGCTCGGCAAATGCCCCGCCGGGACATATGCCTACTTTGATACCCCGTATTTGCCCTTCGGCGACGGTTTCGTGTGCGCTAAAGCCCTGGATGACAGGGTCGGCTGCTATACAATTCTCGAGCTTCTGAAAGGCAGCTATCCCTGCGACGTCACTTTCGCATTTGTCACCCTTGAAGAAGGCGGCATACGCGGTTCACAGGGCGCGGCATTTGCCATTCAGCCGGATATCGCCATCAATCTTGAAGGCACCGCAGCCAATGACCTGGGCGATGTGGATTCCCAGTTCCAGGTATGCTGCCCGGGTCAGGGCGTCGCAGTCAGCTTCATGGATAAAAGCAGTATTGGCCAGCGCAGGCTGTTCCAGAAAATGCTGTCAGTCGCCCGTGAGAATGATATTCCGCACCAGGTCAAGCGCGGTGTGACGGGCAGCAACGACGCTGCCAATTACCAGCGTGCCGCGTCCGGCGCTCTTACATGCGTATTATCCGTACCCTGCCGCTATATTCACAGCGGTGCATCCGTCTGCTGTCTCAGCGATGTGGACGCACAGATCCAGCTGACCCGTGCATTTCTGAACAACGTGTAAGGAGGAACTGAACTATGCTTCGCGATACACTGAAAACCCTCTTGGCCGCCTGGGGCCCGTCCGGAAACGAACATGCAGTCGCTGAAGCGATCAAGGCTCTGGTCGCTCCGCATGTGGATGATATGCATGTAGATGCGTTAGGCAACCTGATCGTGCAGAAGTACGGCACAGACGAAAGCGGGAAGCGCATTGCTTTTTCCGCCCATATGGACCATATCGGTTTTGTAGTAACGGATATTGATGAAAACGGTTTCCTGCGCGTCAACAATGTCGGCGGCATCAACCAGAGCATTTCGAACGCCCGGCATGTCCTGTTCGAGAACGGTACGGAAGGTGTGCTTTACTGCCAGCCTGCGAAGGGCGAAACACCTGCGATGAAGCATCTATTCATCGACATCGGTGCGGAAAGCCGTTCAGATGCCGAACAGAACGTCCAGATCGGCGATATGGCCGTATATGCCCCAGACTGTTTCGAGATCGGAGCAAACCGTATCGCTTCCCCGGCGATGGATGATCGCTGCGCCTGTGCACTGCTGTGCGAGCTGCTTATGTACCTGGATGAACCGAAGAACACCGTCATCGGTATCTTCTCCACTCAGGAAGAGGTCGGCCTGCGTGGATCGCATGTCGCCGCCTATTCCGTAGCGCCTGACATCGGCGTCGGCCTGGATGTGACAGCATGGGGCGATACGCCTGAGGTCAAGCTGCCTTCCGTACAGCTCGGCAAAGGCGCGGCAGTGAAGTTCATCGACCGCAGCATGATCGCTTCGCCTTCCGTGCGCGACGCACTGCTCAAGGCAGCTGAAGAAGCCGGCGTGTCTGTTCAGCGCGAAGTGCTACCGTTCGGCGGCCAAGACGGTGCTTCCCTGCAGCATACCCGTGCAGGCGTTCCCGCTGGCTGCCTGTCCATCCCCTGCCGCTATGTGCATTCTCCCGTTGAAGTCATCGATATGCGGGATATGGAAAGCGCACTGAGGATACTTCTCCAGTTTGTCGAAAACGCGTAATCAGTATTGTTTTACTAAAAGGAGGGGGTTGCTATGCCAATCGACTCTGCCCTTCAGGCAGCTATCGAAAGCGAACAGCGTCGCCAGATCGAGCATCTGGAACTGATCGCATCCGAAAACTATGCCAGCGCAGATGTACGCGCTGCCATGGCGAGTTGCCTGACAAACAAGTATGCTGAGGGATATCCCCATCGCCGTTATTACGGCGGATGTGAATATGTAGATGAAGTCGAAGAGCTGGCGATCGAACGTGCCAAGCTTCTGTTTGGTGCCGATCATGCCAATGTCCAGCCGCATGCAGGAAGCCAGGCCAACATGGCGGCCTACATGGCACTCCTGCAGCCCGGGGATACCGTACTCGGAATGACCCTCAACAGCGGCGGGCATCTCACGCACGGCTCACAGGTCAATTTCAGCGGTAAGCTGTACCGATTTTCCGGCTACGGCACAAATCCTGAAGGTGTGATCGATTATGACGCTCTCCGTACACAGGCAAAAGCGCTGCATCCGCGCATGATCGTTGCGGGCGCTTCCGCGTACCCGCGCGCCATTGATTTTTCCATCTTCCGTGAGGTCTGCGATGAAGTCGGTGCTTACCTGATGGTCGATATGGCACATATCGCCGGTCTCATCGCTGCCGGGCTCCACATGAGCCCCGTCCCCTATGCCGATATCGTTACCACCACTACGCACAAGACACTGCGCGGCCCGCGCGGGGGCATGATTCTCTGTAAGGCCGAGCATGCGAAAGCGGTGGACAAGGCTGTCTTCCCCTGCACGCAGGGCGGCCCGCTGATGCATGTGATCGCCGCCAAGGCCGTTTGCTTCCAGGAAGCCCTGCAGCCGGAGTTCAAGGCGTATCAGCAGCATGTCGTGGACAATGCACGCGCACTGGCTGACGCTCTGCTCGCCGGCGGCGTCGATCTCGTATCCGGCGGAACTGACAACCATCTGATGCTTTTGGACCTCAGGCGCCAGGGAATCAGCGGCAGGGAACTGGAAGAACGCCTGCACAACGTCAATATCACGGTTAACAAGAACATGATCCCGGATGATCCGAGAAAGCCCGGCGAGACCAGCGGGATCCGCATCGGAACACCTGCTGTCACTACACGCGGCATGGATGAAAGCGCAATGCAGGTGATAGCCCGCTGCATTCTGGATGTACTTTATGAACGCCGCAGCGATGCGGAGATCCGTAATTCCGTAAAAGAGCTGACCGACACCTATCGTGCATTCCTGGAGGCCTGACAGCGATCAGGCAGGATGCATTCAGGCCCGCATTCTTCGGATAAGCATTATTATCCGTCGTATGCGGGTCTCTTTTTTGAAACTGTGTTTTTTCAGCGGAACTGCCTTGAAAGGTCCGGCCGATTCTTTTCCCCGGTTGCGTCAATCGCGGAATTATTATATTTGACAACTGCCAATTGTTAACATATAATACAAAAATGTGACGCAATATAAAAGCGTTATGCTTTATGTCACTTCTTAAGCCAAGGGAGAGTTTTCATGAAGAAGCTTTTCAGTCTCGTATTGATATCCATTCTGCTCCTGACCGCCGCAGCCCCTGCCCTGGCAGAAGGTACCGCCAATGTTCAGGTGGGCGATTATCTTGTATTTGGCCATTACGAACAGGACGGCAATCGGATCAATGGCCGTGAGCCGGTGGAATGGCAAGTGCTGGAAGTAAAGGACGGCAAGGCCCTGATCATCACCCGTTATGGACTGGATGTGTACGAATATGACAAGAGGGTCCCCTGGCCGACCTGGGCAAACAGCAGGGTACGCAAATGGCTGAATGGTACCTTTATGAATACCGTCTTCACCAAGAAGGAACAGGCGTGCATTGAAGTGACCCACGTAGTGACGCCCGACAACAGTCTGTGGGTGGAATACCGCAAGGCGACCAACCGCAAATATGAGGCGGTCAGTGACGGACGCGAAACGGACGACAAACTGTACCTGCTCAGCGCAGAGGAAGTACTGGAGCTGTGCGGTCTGAATACTATCCAGGAACAGCTGGACAGTGCGGAAGCCAGGGAAATGATGAAAGCAATCGCCACCAAGCATGCGGAATATGCCGGTGCATTCGTGTACCATGGCGGTATGGAAGAGTATAAACTGGATGGCCAGGGCTGCTGCTGGTGGATGCTGCGCTCTCCCGGTCACCTGAGCAATCATCTGGCCTATGTTGGCTCCGGCGGCAACCTGAACAGTTTCCACTACACCGACGTACATCACCTGGATGTCTGCATCCGTCCGGTTTGCTGGGTAAACTTAGCTGCACTGCAGGCACTGGGCAACTGATAAGGCTTTAAGGCAGAAGCGTAACGGCTTCTGTCTTTTTATATGCATACCATACAGCGTGCACACAAAAGGCGTCTTCCTGCTGAGCATAAAGGAAGACGCCTCTGTTATGTCCGGCTACCAGTTATCCCGCTGACCCGCGTTCTTTCAAAGCAATCGTGCAAAGCTTCCCGCGCAGCTTATAGCCGATCTTTTCATAACATGCATTGGATGCAGGGTAATCTGCGTCCGTATACAGCATCGGCATATACCCCATTTCCTGTACGCGTTTTGTCACTTCATAAACAAGCTGCTGCGCATAATGTTTCCTGCGATGTTCAGGGAGGGTAAACACGCTGCCAAGAGATGCCAGGCCCTGATTGCATTTATATGAGCAGCAGGCTACATTCTTACCTTCCGCGTTCTTCCAGATGAAGAATGCATTATTGCTGATATACTCCGCCGCTTTTTCCAGGCAAATCTCACGGGAAGGCATTTCGTTGCCGATCTCTTTATAGAAAAGCGGAAGCAGATCTGCTGCTTCACCTGTGTCCTGCGCGATACAGCAGTGCATCCTGCCGTCAGGTATGTGCTCCGGCGCAATCGCTTCGGGGCAGTCATACGCAAAAAGCTGCATGAAAATGCCCAGGTGATGCCCTTCCTCAGCCGCTTTTCTTATGAAATAATCCGCCAGTTCATACTTCACGTTGAAATGATATCCATCGGAAACCGGCCTGCATTCGACAGTCAGGTTCCAGGCGGATTCCTTCACAGACTCCGCACAGCCGTCAGGTGTCCATATCCACACCGGATAACGCGCAGCTGAATGGCAGAGGATCACGTTCTCATGATCGGAACGGATCATTTCACAGCTGCCGCGCAGGATCCTGTCCAGCACAGCGAACGTATACCGGTCCGCCGCAAGCAATGCATAGTCTTTCTCGTTTACAAAAGAATCCATAGCCATATCTGATCCTTTAGCCTTATCATCATACTTTCGGCAGTTTCAGTGTCAGGTTATTCAGGTTCAGCGAATAGGTATAATTGGCTTCTTCCGCCATAGCCAGCACGAGCCGGATGCCCAGTGCGTCACTCTTCTCATCCGGCACATAGTGTACCGGGTCGAAGGCGCCGCAGTCATCGCGGAAACGAAGGACCCAGTATTCAGGCTTGTTCAGGATACGGATCGAAAGATGATGCTGCTTTCCGTCCTGGGTAAATCCATGCTTGATCACATTGGCCGCCATCTCTTCAATGCACAGCGCAATACGGTTGGCCAGTCTCTCATCTCCGCCATGCTGTCTGCAAAACTGTGCTGCCTTTTCCGAAACAGCTGTTACTCCGGGCAGATCATGGATGTCTGCTTCCATCAGGTCATTCTCCGCGACCCCGAAGCCTTTTTTCAGGTACAGGCACGCTCCGTTCTTCCACGGGACCAAGCCGCAGCGCCAGCGGATAAACAGGCCGATACAGACCAGTGTCAGCAGTTCACCGATAAAATACTGCAGCCATACGCCCGTAACGCCGGCAATCCCGCTGAGGGCAAGTGCGGCAAGCACAGGCAGCACCGCTCCTTCCACAAGCGATATCACTTCGATCAGCACAGTCCTGCCCGTCGCCTGGTACATATTCTTCAGTGTATAGTTGATACATGCCGGGATCAGGCCTGCAGCATAGATACGCAATCCCAGGACAGCCATCTTCTGAGTCGTTCCTGCTTCACTGATAAACAGTCCGACAAATACCGGAGCAAAGGCCAGCAGAATGATTCCCATTTCCAGGCCGAGATATACAGAATACCGGCACAGCAGGCGTATCAGTTCCCGCAGCCCGTTCCGGTCCTCTTCATGGAAGAGTATGCCGGACAACGTCAGTGAGACACTGCCGATACCTGTAGAGATGCAGCACGCGGCATTGCCGATGGAGCAGATCACAGTAAAGGCCGCCAGCGCATTACTACCTCCTGTTGCCATCAAGATACGGTTGATCGAGAAAATGCAGATCATGGAAGCCGCCATGCCAAAGCCTGCGGGAACACCGCTGCTGAATAACTCGCAGACTTTTTTGAATGTAACGCCTTTCAGTGAAAAGCGGAACACGCACTTATGCGACAGGAAATAGAATGCCGACACGATCATCGCAGCATAATAACTGAGTGCGGATGCCAGTCCCATTCCAAACATACCGCCATGGAACACAAAGACATTCAGAAGGTCAAATGCGATATCTGTCACCGTCATGGTCAGAACGGCAACGATCAGCAGGCCGCTCTCCCCGGCCATCTGCATGAACGGGACCAACACCAGTGCGCCCATGGACCCAGGAGCACCCAGGCTGAACCCTGCCAGATAGTCCCGTGTCTGTCCAAACAGTTCCGTGCCTGCCTCCGCGCCCAAAGCACCTGCAAAAAAGGAACGGAAGACCAATGCGACGGTCATGAAAACGATCGAAATGCCCGCGGCGACAGCAAGCGCCGAGGAGAATCCCGCATTGGTCTCCTCCTGGGAACCGCGGCCCAGCGAGCGGCTGCAAACCACCTGGATCCCGGCGGCCAGCAGGCTGCCGATCGCGCCGATGGCCAGAAGAAGAGGATTGGCAAGGCCATACGCCGCAATGGCATCTTCGCCCAGAAAACGGCCGATCATGATGCTGTCGATCAGCAGGCACAGAGACACCGTCAGTGCGGAAACGACCTGTGCAGCCAGCATCTGCCGGACGAGTTTACGAATCATAATGTTTTCTCTCCTGGAAAGTGAATCGTTGCTTCTGATTGATCAGAATGCTCTGATTGGAAATGTAAAGAACGTATCCGGATAAGGTTCATCCTTCAGCGTAAAATGCCACCATTCTGATGACAGGGGGCGGAACCCGTGCTTCAGCATCGTTTCCCGCAACAGCATGCGGTTCGCATACTGTTCTTCCGTGATCCCGCGGTAATCCGGATGGCTGCGCTCGCCGAAATAATCGAACGGGCTCCCCATATCCGCTTCCTTCTGTGTGCGCATGTCAAACAGCGTCAGGTCCACGGTGCTGCCGCGGCTGTGTCCGGAATGCGCTGCGATGTAACCTTCGGGGATCAGTACATCCTTGTCAATCTCCGAATAGAAGAAAGCCTTCATGCGCGTGTCGCTCATGTCCTGTGCCCAGCGCATAAAGTGATCCACTGCCATTTGCGGACGATAGGCATCAAATATCTTCAGACGGTATCCTTTGGCATTCAGCTCGTCACTGACTTCTTTCAGACGTTCAGCCGCTTCTTTCGTGAGCAGCGCTACCGGCTGCAGATACCCGTCGATACGTTCGCCGATAAAATTGAACGTAGAATAATAACGGATGTCCAGCAGCACATCCGGTATCGCTTCACTGATGCTGACAAATCCCAGCGAATTATCCGAAAACATTCTTCTGCTCCTTATGCGTCAGTATATATGCAGCAAATTACGATAATGATACAGGTCCCGGTCATTCCTGCGAAAGCGTACGGTATTTGGCCGGCCCGATCTCGTACAGATCATTTCCGAGGCTGTCGATCAGTACGATAGCAGGAAAATCGGCGACCGTGAAACGATGGATCGCTTCTGTTCCCAGGTCCTCATACGCAATGACTTCGCTGCTTTTGATCCTTCTGGCGATCAGCGCTGCCGCGCCTCCGACCGCCCCGAAATATACGGCGCCGTTGCGTTTCATGGCGGCAATCACTTCCGGGCTGCGCTTTCCCTTGCCGATCATTCCCAGCAGTCCTGCGTCCAGGAGCGCAGGCGTATAGCTGTCCATTCGCCCGCTGGTGGTTGGACCCGCGGGCCCGACAGCATGTCCCGGCGAAGCGGGTGCAGGCCCGACATAATAAAGCAGCTGTCCGCGCAGATCAAACGGCAGCGGCTTTCCTTCCGCAAGGCACGCCGCCAGGCGTTTGTGCGCGGCATCGCGTGCGGTGTAGAGCGTGCCGAAAAGGCGCACCTCATCCCCTGCTCTTAACGATACCAGCTGTTCCCGGCAAACCGGCAGATCAATTCGGATCATACCCATTTCAATCCCCTTACAGCACTGTACGCGCATGGCGCGCGGCATGGCAGCAGATATTGACAGCTACAGGCATTCCGGCAATATGCGTCGGTGCAGTCTCTATGTTCACTTTCAATGCGGTACAGTTTCCGCCGACACCTGCCGGGCCGATTCCCAGGGCATTCACGCGCTGAAGGATCTTCTCTTCCAATGCCTGATAACGCGGATCAGCATTCCAGGTATTCAGCGGACGCGCCGTCATGCGTTTTGCCATAATGGCAGCGCTTTCCATCGTCCCGCCGATCCCGATCCCTATAATCAGCGGCGGGCATGCATTGGCGCCCTTGCTCTGTACCGCTTCAGTGACAAAATCGATTACCCCTGTCTCGCCGGCAGCAGGTGCAAGCATCCTGACAGCGGATGCGTTTTCACTGCCAAAGCCCTTGGGAATGACCGTGATATCGATCTTTTCTCCCGGCACGATGCGGGTATGCACGACAGGCGGCGTATTATCCTTCGTATTCAGCCTGTCATATAGAGGATCGTCTACCATGCTTTTTCGCAGATACCCGTCGGTATATGCTTTGCGCACGGCGCTGCAGAGCGTTTCATTCAGGTCTCCGCCGGTAATATGCACATCCTGGCCGATATCCATGAAGATCACGCATACTCCAGTATCCTGGCATATGGCTATATGTTCGCTGGCCGCGATCCGGTCGTTTTCGAGGATCTGGTCCAGAATGCTGCAGCCAAGCGTGGAGCTCTCTTTATCGCGCGCCGCCTGCAGAGCACTCAGCACGTCTTCCCCGGCCTCATAGCTGGCCTTCAGGATCAGATCATAAACGGTCCCGCCGATCCTGTCTGCTTCAATCGTTCGCATTATTCTTCTCCATGCGTGCGTGATATGCCTCATCGATCGCTCTTGCTGCTTGTCTTCCGGCACCCATCGCAAGAATGACGGTCGCCGCGCCGGTCACCGCGTCACCCCCGGCATAGACAGATTCACGCGACGTTTTTCCTGTCTCTTCCTCGGTAATGATACCGCCCCAGCGCTGGGTCTCAAGTCCCTTCGTCGTATCGCGGATCAAAGGATTGGGCGAAGTACCCAGTGCCATAATCACGCAGTCTGCTTCAATATCATGCTCACTGCCGGGAATCTCCACGGGCCGTCTGCGTCCGCTGGCATCCGGTTCACCCAGTTCCATACGCAGGCACCGCAGCCCGCAGGCCGCGCCGTTCTCGTCCCGGAGCACTTCCGTCGGATTAGTCAGGAAGCGGAAAACGATCCCTTCCTCCATCGCATGCTCAACTTCTTCGGCACGTGCAGGCAGTTCCGTTCTCGTTCTGCGGTATACGATTGTGACATCGGCACCAAGGCGTCTCGCGCAGCGCGCTGCATCCATTGCCACGTTTCCGCCGCCGACTACGGCCACACGGTGTCCGCGCTGTACAGGAGTATCACTGTCCGCCTGCGCCGCATGCATCAGGTTCACGCGCGTCAGGAATTCATTCGCAGAGAACACGCCAATAGCGCCTTCGCCAGGTATCCCCATGAACTTCGGCAGTCCTGCACCCGTGCCAAGAAAGACTGCATCATAGCCTTGCTCCAGCAGTTCGTCAACCGTGATCGAGCGTCCTATTACAACGTTCGTACGGATCTCCACGCCCTGTGCTTTCAGCGCGTCGATCTCGCGCCGTACGATCGATTTGGGCAGACGGAATTCCGGGATCCCGTATACGAGAACACCGCCGGCCTGGTGCAGTGCTTCAAACACCGTCACACGCCAGCCACGGCGCACGAGCTCTCCTGCGCATGCGAGGCCCGCCGGCCCGCTGCCTACCACGGCTGCAGCGGGTTTATCTATCTTTTCCGGTGCTTTCAATGCATCACGGAGGCCAGCACTGTGCATGTCTGCAACATAGCGCTCCAGGCGGCCAATGGCGACGGGTTCGCCCTTGATCCCGCGCACGCAAAGCTTCTCGCACTGACTTTCCTGCGGACACACGCGCCCGCAGACAGCAGGCAATGCATTCGTTTCAATGATCTTCCGGTATGCACCTTCCGTATCGCCGGATGCAAGGAGACGGATGAACGCTGGGATCTGCACCTGTACCGGGCATCCGGAAACACAGGGCATGTTCCGGCAGTTCAGGCAGCGCTGCGCTTCGGCCGCGGCCTGCTCCGGCGTGTATCCCAATGCAACCTCGTCATAATTGCAGATCCGCTTATCCGGAGCCTGCACCGGCATCTGCTGGCGTCTGGGATCCATATTCGGCATTTCTCAGCAGCCCCCTTTCAGCAGATTGCAGACATGCTCATCGGCCAGGCGTTCCTGTGCGCGGTACGCACTGCTGCGCGCGATCGCTTCGTCAAAGTCTACCTCATGTCCGTCAAAGTCCGGACCGTCAATACATGCAAACCGCATCTTTCCGCCCACGGTCAGGCGGCAGCAGCCGCACATACCCGTACCGTCGATCATGATCGGGTTCATGCTCACGACTGTCTTTATCCCGAACTGCTTTGTAAGCAGGCTGACAAACTTCATCATCGGGAGCGGTCCGATGGCGATCACCTCGTCGTACTGTTCCCTATTTTCGAGTAAACGGCGCAGTATATCGGTAACCAGGCCTTTTTCGCCGTATGTTCCGTCATCGCTTACGCGGAAAAGCCGGCTGCTGTCAGCAGAGAATTCATCATCCAGGATCGCCAGACCGCTGCTGCGGAATCCGATCACCGTATCCACCCAGGTCCCCTGGTCGTGCAGTTTCTTGACGACCGGATACGCGATCGCACAGCCCACACCGCCGCCGATCACAGCAACACGCTGAAGCCCTTCTGTTGCGGTCGCGCGTCCGAGCGGCCCTACGAAATCCAGGATCTCATCCCCCTGCTCCAGCTGGTCGAGCAGCCGTGTGGTCGCGCCTACGATCTGATAAATGATCGTCACCGTCCCGCGTTCGCGGTCAAAGCCGGCTACGGTCAGCGGAATCCGCTCTCCTTCCTCGCGCACACGCAGAATGACGAACTGCCCCGGTTCCGCCTTGGCGGCGATCAGCGGGGCATCGATAACCATGCGTGCAACATTCTCATTCAGATGCGATTTTTCAAGGATCTGATTCATCGTGTACTCCTTTTACGAGACGTTCCAGTTCATGCGCTGCAGCAGTCTGCTGTAGAATTCGGCTTCGCGCGTGCGCACCAGCGCCACAGTCTGTTCTCCGGCACTGAATCTTGCCGTGCCCGTCAGCGCCAGGCGTACCTTCTCCTCACCGTCCGCAGTCAGGTATGGTTTCTCATCAATGCCTTCATAAGCGGGCATTGCCCATTTCACTTCGACGATATCCCGCGCGGAGATCACCAGCGGTGCTGCGGACAGCGTCTGCGGACAGACTGGTGTCACTGCCAGCAGATCCATTTCCGGCATCAGGACAGGCCCGCCGGCCGAAAGGTTATATGCCGTCGAGCCCGATGCAGTGCTGATGATCAGTCCGTCACCACGGTACTTCATGGCGGTCGTGCCGTTTACGGATATCTCAAACCGAAGCGCATGCGTACATGCACCGCGATGGAAAATGATCTCGTTCAGGGCCGACAGTTCAGATTCGCCTCCGATCGTCCCGCACAGCTGCGTACGTTTCTCGAGACGGTAATCCCCCTGCAGGATCTTTTTGAGCGCACCAGGCGCATCTTCTTTCTCACAGTCGCTCAGATATCCCAGATGCCCGCAGTTGACGACCCAGAACGGCTTCGCCAGGCCATGCAGAGCGCGTACCGCGCGCAGGAGCGTCCCGTCCCCGCCCAGTACAGCAACAAGATCCGCCTCCCGGGGAGAAGCCGGATCACAGACAGACGCGCCGCTTTCCTGCAGCTGTTCAAGCAATCTCTTTTCAAGTGCCTGCGCTGCTTCGCTGGCCTTATTCGGATACATCAAAAAACGCATAAAACAGCCCTCCGTACTGTTTCATGATAGTATCCTTTGCCTTTTGCGTCAATCATTTTTACCATATATATGCACAAAAAAAACGGCGGCTGCCGAAGCAGCCGCCTGATATCACTGATTATGCTTTGCCGTTGCAGCCGAGCACGTCGACGATCTTGTGTTCGACCATGGCCTGGATAGCGGTACGTGCGTCGGTCAGGTACTGGCGCGGGTCGAAATGATCGGGATGCTCATTGAAGTGCTTGCGGACACTGGCGGTGAAGGCAAGGCGCAGGTCGCTGTCGATATTGATCTTGCAGACGGCCATGGACGCAGCCTTGCGCAGCTGTTCCTCGGGTATGCCGACGGCATCAGGCAGAGCACCGCCGTTCTCGTTGATGATCTTCACGAATTCCTGCGGTACAGAGGAAGCACCGTGCAGGACGATCGGGAATCCGGGCAGCTTTTCGGAGACCTTCTCCAGAATGTCAAAGCGCAGCGGCGGGGGAATCAGAATGCCATCTGCATTGCGGGTGCACTGGGCAGGAGTGAACTTGTAAGCGCCGTGGCTGGTACCGATCGCGATGGCCAGGCTGTCGCAGCCGGTGGCGGTCACGAACTC